>JBDKTH010000099.1:0-1965 GCA_039680305.1 Thermoguttaceae bacterium
GGCCCACCGCGCCACCGCCCAACAACTTGCCCAGTTGGCCGCCTAAACTGCCCTCCCGCCCCCCACCCGCAGGCCGCCCAATTCTTCGCGGCCCGACAAGAAAGGCGGGGTTATTAGTAAAGATCAAAGCGGCTTGCCTTCTGTGGGCTGCCGGGAATCAGCCTAGCACAACGGCTGGCCCAATTTCCAGCTTTTTTTGGTGGGGCGTCGCTCACGAAACCTGCCGGGAGATGGCGCGTGGGCGATGCGAAAGACCGGCTGGGGGAGGGAGAGATTATCGAGTTACGGCTTGGCGCCTACAATAGACAGGAAAGGCGGAGCGCTAGTCTGGGCGGGCCTTCGGCCTCCGATTGGGGCGTGTTACACTTGGAGCAGGGGACGTCGGCAGCGGGCGTCGACTGGACTTCGGCAGCGCTGCTGCGGGCATGGAAATCGAGGGTGAGTCATGGAATCATTGGCCGGTCATCTGCTGGTTGCCTCACCGTACCTGGTCGATCCGAACTTCGTTCGAACCGTCGTGCTGTTGATCCATCACAGCGACGAAGGGGCGTTTGGCGTGGTCCTCAATCGGCCTTCGGAAAAGATGATCAAAGAGCTCTGGGAAGAGGTCAGTGAGGAGACCTGCGAGACCCAGCAGTGTCTCCATCTGGGCGGGCCTGTTTCGGGGCCCCTGATCGCCATCCACACCGAGAGCCCCCTGGCCGAACTGGAGATCCTGCCCGGGCTCTACTTCTCCGCGCACCGCGACCACCTCAAGCAACTGCTTGCGGAGGGGAACCCCCGGTTCCGGCTCTTCGTCGGCCATTCCGGCTGGGGCGGGGGGCAGTTGGAGAACGAGCTGAAGTCCGGTTCCTGGTTCACCACGCCAGCCACGGTCGACTACGTGTTCTACGACGAGACCGACCTGTGGAAAGAAGTGTCCAAGCAGATCGGCGAGTCGCTCCTGCTCTCCACGCTGCATATCGAACCGGAACAGATCCCGCCGGATCCGTCGGTCAATTGAGGGTGCGATGGACTTGCGGACGAGTCTCGGCGGGCGAAAGGGCGAATGATCTTTTCTCTAGCTCAGGCGTTCACGCCTGGGACCCGTTCTCCGGTAGACAACGGAACTCAGAGCCGGGCCGTGTCGGCCCGACAATCTCCCGTGATGCAGCGACGGGACGGCATGCCTTGGAGCCGAAGACATGCCGACCCGTTCGCTCGTACCGCCAAGCAGCGATGGCGAAGCCACTATGCCATACTGGGCGGCTTCACATGCCAGTCTGCACCACAGGCAAAGCACTGTTGGGCTAGCAAGGTGCGAAGGGGCTCGCCGCAATAGGGGCATGGCTTCGTCTCAGGGATCACGGGCTTTGGCGGACTATAGGTCAACAGCAACTCGATCGCGTCCTTCGCCTCTGCAAGGTTCAGCCCGCTCGCCTGTCGATAATAACGGGTCGCTTGGACGTTCTGACCCAGCGAAAGCAATTTCCAGACCTCCTCCCGGTCGCGCTCAGGCAATTCGCTCCATCGAGGCACGTCTCGCATTGGGTAAAACATCATATCTGGTACTCCACCTCGACCCGCTTGCCGAGCGGAAGCAATGGCATACGCTGCAAGCGTCCCGTGTAGCGGGCTTAGCGGCCGTCGCTGGTTGGCCTCGGACTCATACCTCGTCTTCTTTCAAGAGTTCAAACCGCTCTAGATGATATCCGACCAAGGGGACTTTCTTGTTGCGTAGTACGATGCAATGGCCACCCATATTCGGGATCTCGCGGAGGTATACGACCTCGCCAATCTGCAAATCGTCTTCCATCCCATCGTTATACATGCAACGAGCCAGCCCTTCCGCCGGGAAAGGAGGGCGATTTCGATCCGCTTCTTCCTGCATGCGGCGCAGTTCTGAAGCCGAGACTACCTTCCGCGACGGCCTCGATTCTCGCTGGGTAGCTTTGCGACGTTTTTGTGCCATGAAGGAATAGCCCC
>JBDKTH010000394.1:0-8714 GCA_039680305.1 Thermoguttaceae bacterium
CACTGGTGCCGATCCGCACGAGTTGCTATCCCAACGCGGGACTCCCCAACGAGTTCGGCGGCTACGATGAAACGCCGGCCGAGATGGCCCGGGTGTTGGGCGAGTTTGCCGCCAATGGCTGGCTGAACGTCGTTGGCGGCTGTTGCGGCACGACGCCCGAGCACATCCGCGCGATTGCCGAGTCGATGCTCCACCAGAAGCCTCGTGTGCTGCCCGTGGTCGATCGCTACTCACGCTACAGCGGCCTGGAGCCGTTTGTGATCCGGCCGGAGACCACATTCGTGATGATCGGCGAGCGGACGAACGTCTCCGGTTCGCGGCGGTTTGCCCGGCTGGTGCGCGAGGGGCAACTTGACGAGGCGGTGTCGATTGCCCGGCAACAGGTCGACAACGGAGCGAACCTGATCGACGTCAACTTGGACGACGCCCTGTTGGACGGCGAGCGGATGATGCCGCGCTTCTTGAACCTGATCGCCGCCGAGCCCGATATTGCACGGGTGCCGGTGATGATCGACAGTTCCAAGTGGTCGATCCTCGAAGCGGGGCTGAAATGCGTGCAGGGGAAGGCGATCGTCAATTCGATCAGTCTCAAAGAGGGCGAAGAGGTTTTTTTGACGCATGCCAGGCTTGTGCGCCGCTATGGGGCGGCCTGCGTCGTGATGATGTTCGACGAGCAAGGCCAGGCCGTGACGGTCGAGCACAAGGTGGCGATTGCCCGCCGCGCCTATCACCTGTTGACCGAACAGGTCGGCATGCCGCCGGAAGATATCATCTTCGATCCGAACGTGTTGACCGTGGGCACGGGGATCGAGGAGCACAACCGCTACGCGGTGAATTTCGTCGAGGCGGCGCGGCAGATCAAACGGCTATTGCCGGGCGTGAAGATCTCCGGCGGCGTGAGCAATGTTTCGTTTGCGTTTCGCACCAACGAAACGGTTCGCCGGGCCATGCACGCCGCGTTTTTGTACCACGCCATCCAGGCCGGGCTCGACATGGGGATCGTCAATGCGGGCCAGTTGGACGTCTATGAAGAGATTCCGCGGGATTTGCTGGAACGGGTGGAAGACGTCCTGCTGGACCGCCGTCCGGACGCGACCGAGCGGCTGATCGAGTTTGCCGAGTCGCTCCAGACACAGACGGGCGAGGTCGAACAGGCCGCGTTGGCCTGGCGTCAGGCGACCGTCGAAGAACGGCTCAGCCACGCCCTGATCAAAGGGATCGTCGACTACATCGAGAGCGATACGGAAGAGGCCCGCCCAAAATACCCGTCCGGCCTGGCCGTGATCGAAGGGCCGCTGATGGCCGGGATGAAAGTGGTCGGCGATCTGTACGGCGAGGGGAAGATGTTCTTGCCCCAGGTGGTCAAGAGCGCCCGGGTGATGAAGAAGGCCGTGGCCTACCTGATGCCGTTCATGGAGGAAGAGAAACGGCTATCGGGCTCCCAGGCTCGCACACGGGGGACGATCGTCCTGGCTACCGTCAAGGGCGACGTGCACGATATCGGCAAGAACATCGTCGGAATCGTGCTGGCCTGCAACAACTATCGGATCATTGACTTGGGCGTGATGGTTCCGGCCGAAAAGATCCTGCAGACGGCCGTTGACGAACAGGCCGACCTGATCGGCCTGAGCGGCCTGATCACACCGAGCTTGGAGGAGATGATCCACGTGGCCCGGGAAATGCAGCGGCGGGGAATGAACCTGCCGCTGTTGATCGGCGGGGCCACGACGAGTGCCAAGCACACGGCCGTCAAGATCGCTCCGGCCTACAGCCATCCGACCGTGCACGTGCTCGACGCGTCGCGCAGCGTGGGCGTGGTCGACCGGCTGATGCAG
Source organism: Thermoguttaceae bacterium (assembly GCA_039680305.1). Taxonomy (GTDB): domain Bacteria; phylum Planctomycetota; class Planctomycetia; order Pirellulales; family Thermoguttaceae; genus JBDKTH01. Next base: position 1,836 of record JBDKTH010000394.1, read on the forward strand.
CCATCGCTGCGCCCGCAGTTCGACGCCGAAAAGCGCGCCGAGCAGCAGCAACTGGTCGAAGCGTTCAATCGTCGCCGGCAGGTGAATCTGGTCTCCTATCGTGAAGCGGTTGCCCGGCGATTCCCGACCGATTGGACGACGGTCCAGATCGACCGGCCGTCGTTCACCGGCACGCGGATTCTCGACGACTACCCGCTTGCGGAGCTTGCGGAGTATATCGACTGGTCGCCGTTTTTCATGGCCTGGGAGCTGCACGGCAAGTATCCGAAGATCTTTTCCGATTCCGTGGTTGGCCCGCAGGCCCGGCAACTGTACGACGATGCCCGGCGGCTCTTGGACGAGATCATTGCCAAGCGGTGGCTCCATGCCCGCGGGGTGTACGGCTTCTGGTCGGCGGCCTCGGATGGCGACGACATTCTCGTCTACGCGGAGGAGACTCGCGAGAAGGAGTTGGCGCGTCTTCACACGTTGCGACAGCAGTGGGAACGGAAAGGCCAGCCGTGCTTCCATGCCTTGGCCGACTTCATCGCGCCTCGCGATTCGGGACGCGGAGACTACCTGGGGGCATTCGCCGTTACCACGGGAATCGGCTCGGCAGAGTTGGCGTGTCGGTTCGAGGCCGAGCACGACGACTACAATGCGATCATGGCCAAAGCCCTGGCCGACCGGCTGGCGGAAGCGTTTGCCGAACGGCTCCATCAGATCGCGCGTGCCGACTGGGGCTTTGGCCGCAACGAGCAGCTTACCCATGAGGCCCTGATCGACGAGAAGTACCGCGGCATCCGGCCCGCCCCCGGCTATCCGGCATGCCCCGATCACACCGAGAAATGGACGCTGTTCGAACTGCTGGACGCAGAGCACGCGACCGGCATCCGGCTGACGGAGTCGTTGGCGATGGATCCGCCGGCATCGGTCTGCGGGCTCTATTTCGCCCATCCGCAGTCGCGCTACTTCTCAGTGGATCGCATCACCCGTGATCAGGTTGAGGACTACGCCCGGCGCAAGGGCATGAAGATCAACGAAGTGGAACGCTGGCTGGCCTCGAACCTGGGGTACGAGCCTGAGTCGTGAAGCCTGACGATTTCTAAGGACTTGCCGCCACACGGGTTGTGGTTTAAGATTTCTGGTAGTCAAACTGACGACTCGTCCCAATTGCTTGGTGTTGCCATGATGGTGGAATTGAGCAACGAACAGCGAGAGGCGCTCAAAGCACAGGGGCACTCGCCCCTCTACCTGCTTAACCCGGAAGATGGGGCGTGGTATGTATTGTTGCCTGCCGGGGAGTATCGGCGAATGACCGAGCAGAGCGGCGAGTTTGACATCCGAGAGACCTACACTCTGCAGGAACAAGTTGCAGGGGCGGAAGGCTGGGATCAGCCTTCGATGGATGACTACAACGACTACGATGCGCATCAACGGCCAACATGAGCGTAAAACGGGGCGACGTTGTTCTGCTCAGGTTTCCTTTCAGCGGGGGTGGCGGAGCGAAAGTTCGGCCCGCGCTGGTGATCCAATCGGATCGCAATAATCGGCGTCTGGTCAACACAATCGTGGCGATGATCACAAGTACCACGCAGCACGCTCTGGCGGAGTCAACGCAACTGCTCATTGATACAGCAACCCCCCAGGGACAGCGGTCTGGCCTGCTGCACACGTCCGTCGTCAAATGCGAAAACCTATTCACGATTGAGCAGCAGGTGATTCTCCGGACGATTGGCCAGTTTGATGCGACCATGATGGCCCAGGTGGACGACTGCCTTCGGGCCTCTCTGGGGCTCGTTTGACGGTTGTCCGTGAGAAGCTGCCGCCGATTGACATCCCCGGCGGTGGTGATACGATGACAAGTCTCGGCAGGGACCGCCGGACGTCCGTGGTGCTGCCGCCTGTGCGTCGTGGTGGCGCTTGTCGCTAGTATGGAGTACCCCCTCTGATGACCCAGATTCAACAAGCCCGGGCGGGCACGATCACGCCCGAGATGCAGGCCTTTGCCGCGAGCGAAAAGCTTGAGCCGGAACTGGTCCGAAGCGAAGTAGCCCGGGGGCGGATGGTGATCCCGGCCAATAAAGGGCACCTGTCCAAAGGGCTGCATCCGATGGGGATCGGTATCGCCTGCCGCACGAAGATCAACGCCAACCTGGGCAACTCCCCCGTTTCGAGCGACACCGAGTGCGAACTGCGCAAGGTGCATGCGGCGATCCATTTCGGCGCCGACACGGTGATGGACCTGTCGACCGGCACGGAGATCGACACGATCCGTCAACGGATCATCGATGCGGTGAGCGTGCCGGTGGGCACCGTGCCGCTCTACCAGATGACCGAGCAGCTCGACGACATCGTCGACATGAAGCCCCAGCAGTTCTTGGACGTCGTCGAGCATCAGGCCAAGCAGGGCGTCGACTACATGACGATCCACTGCGCCCTGCTTCGGGAACACCTGCCGTTGACCGAGAACCGCGTCACCGGGATCGTCAGCCGCGGGGGCTCATTGGTGGCCAAGTGGATGGTCGCCCACGGGAAGCAGAACACGTTCTACACGCATTTCGACGATCTTTGCGAGATTATGCACCAGTACGACGTCACCTGGAGCCTGGGCGACGGGCTGCGTCCCGGATCGCTGGCCGATGCCAGCGACGAGGCCCAGTTCGCCGAGCTCAAAGTGATGGGCGAGCTGACCACGCGGGCCTGGGATCGCAATTGCCAGGTGATGATCGAGGGGCCGGGCCACGTCCCCATGGACCAGATCGAGATGAACGTGCGCCGCGAGATCGAGTGGTGTCACGAGGCGCCGTTCTACCTGCTGGGCCCGCTGGTGACGGACGTCGCCCCGGGCTACGACCACATCACCAGCGCGATCGGCGCGTCGATGGCGGCCTGGTATGGGGCGTCGATGCTCTGCTACGTGACGCCCAAGGAACACCTGGGGTTGCCAGATCTGGAGGACGTGCGTCAGGGGGTGATTGCCTACAAGATCGCCGCCCACGCGGCCGACGTGGCCCGGCATCGGCCCGGTGCCCAGGATCGCGACAACGCCCTGAGCAAAGCCCGGTTTGCCTTTGACTGGGACGAACAGTTCCGCCTCTCCCTCGACCCGGAACGAGCCCGGCAGATGCACGAGGAGTCCACCTCACGCACCTCCGGCGACCCCCGCTATTGCAGTATGTGTGGCCCCAAGTTCTGCTCGATGAAGACCACCGCCGAAGTCCGACGCATGAGCCAGGAGCAGAAGACGGTCGATTGACGCGCCGGGGGGCTTTGAGGCACAATGGGTAGGCTGAATGCTGAATGCTGAATGCGGAATGCTGAATGAATCGCATCTGTCAGCGTCCCTTCGCGTACTGCCTACTATCCTCGACGCATCCCTGATTCCCATGCAAAGGAGCTAACCCCCATGCGTCTGATGTCTCTTGTGGCTGTCGTGTTCTTGGCCAGTGCCAGTCTTCTCCGGGCCGGCGAGGCCGAGGAAGGATTCGTCAACCTGTTTGACGGCAAAACGCTTAACGGCTGGCAGGGCTCGGTGAAGGGGTATGTTCCGGAGAACGGCGTCCTCGTGTGCCGGAAGGAAGGCGGCGGGCAGCTGTTCACGAACAAGGAGTACGGCGACTTCATCTTCCGCTTCGAGTTCAAGCTCGAACCGAACGCCAACAACGGCGTGGGCATTCGGTCACCGTTGCACTGCGATCCGGCCTACGGCGGCATGGAGATCCAGATCCTCGACGACTCGGGCAGCGCCTACACCAAGCTCCAGCAGTACCAGTATCACGGCTCGATCTACGGCGTGGTGCCCGCAAAGAAGGGCTTCCAGAAACCGGTGGGCCAGTGGAACTCGGAAGAGATCATGTGCCAGGGCCGCCACGTGAAGGTCACGCTCAACGGCGAGGTGATCGTCGACGCCGATCTGGACAAGGTGCAACCGCTGGACCACAAGGAGCATCCCGGCCTGAAGCGTGACAAGGGCTATATCGGCTTTTTGGGCCACGGCGCGCGGATCGAATTCCGCAATATCCGCATCAAGGAACTGTAGACCACCCGCGTTTGACGGCGACCATGCCCAGGGGCGGCAGCGCGGCTGTCGCCCCTTTTGTCGCTTGCGGAGGCGAAACGGACTTTCAGCCCAACAAGGATCCGCATGACGCAACCCCAGCTTTCAACGCCCCGCCGCCACAGCCACAACACCGAGGTTTTCGCCTGGGCGCTCTACGATTGGGCCAACAGCGCCTATTCCACGCTCTCGATCACGATCCTGGTCGCCTACATCCAGAAGGTGGTTTTGCCCGGGGACGCTGGCCCCTTGGCGTGGGCCTGGGGGATCTCGGCCTCGATGCTTCTTGCGGCGATCCTCTCGCCGCCGTTGGGGGCGATGGCCGACACCAACGCCAGCAAACGCAACTGGCTGGCCTTCACCGCCTTGACCGGGGCCACCACTGCAATCCTTCTTGGGCTGGTGCCATCGAGCTGGACCTGGACGATTGTCGCCCTGTTCTTCGTCACCGCGTTGATGTTTGAACTCTCGATCGGGTTCTACAATGGCTTCCTGCCCGAGATCGCCGACCAGGAGACGATGGGCCGGGTCTCCGCCTGGGGCTTTACGCTCGGCTACCTGGGCGGCTCGCTGCCGCTGGTTGCAGCGGTGCTGGTGATCCAGTTCGGCCCGCGGCTCGGGCTGGTCGACTTGGCCCTGCAACTGCGGGCGGGGATCCTGATCATGGGGCTCTGGTGGGGCCTGTTCTCCTTGCCGACGATCCTCATTCTCCGCGATCGGCGGCAGCCCATGCAGGGAAAGCTCTCCTTGCCTCGGGCGGCTCGGCAGGCGATTGGCGAGGTAGGGCATACCTTGCGGAACGTCCGGGCCTACCGGATGGCGGCGCTTTTCTTGATCGGCTTCCTGTTCTTCAACGACGGCATCCAGACCGTCATCAGCCAGTCATCGACCTTCGCTCTCAGAGAACTGAAGTTCACGACGAACGAGTTGATCGGCGTGATCCTCATGATCCAACTGGTCGCCATGCCCGGGGCGATGCTCGTCGGCTGGCTGGCCGATCGGATCGTGGGCCAGAAACGGATGCTGATGCTCTGCCTGGCGGTCTGGATCGGGCTGCTGATCACGGCGTATTTCGTCCACACCAAGGGGCAATTCTGGGCCCTCGGGGCGGTGCTGGCCCTGGTGATGGGCGGGACCCAGTCGGTCAGCCGGTCGATCATGGGCCTGATGACTCCGCCGACCCGTGCGGCCGAGTTCTTCGGCTTCTTCAACTTCTCCGGAAAGGCCACGAGTTTCCTCGGGACGTTCCTGTTCGGCCTGATCAATTTCCGGACCGGCAGCCCCCGGCTGGCGATTGTCAGTCTCCTGGTGTTTTTTCTGATCGGCTGGGCCATCACCGCTCGCGTCAACGTCGAGCGGGGCCGACGCGAAGCGGTCGGCGGTTGACCCCTGGGCCCTCTCTGGCCGTGGAAGCGGAGGCGTGGTATGCTGCCATTTTCGGGCGGGCCCTTGCGCTGCTAAGAGGTGCTTCTAATGTTTCTCGGCGTTGAAATCGGTGGGACAAAACTCCAGTTAGGAGTTGGGCATGGCGACGGACGCCCATTGGTGGCCTTGGATCGGCTGCGCGTGCAGCCCGAGCACGGGGCGGAAGGGATTCGCCGTCAGATTGCCGAGACCGCCAGGCCGCTCATCGAACGCTACGCCGTAAAGGCCGTCGGATTTGGCTTTGGCGGCCCGGTCGACACCGCGCGGGGCGTCACGATCACCAGCCACCAGATTGACGGTTGGAAGAACTTTCCCCTGGCCGACTGGGGACGCGACACATTCGGCCTGCCCGCGCTGGTGACCAACGATTCTGACAGTGCCGGGCTGGCCGAAGCCCGATTCGGCGGCGGCCATGGCCATCGGGTGGTCTTCTATAGCAACGTCGGCAGTGGGATCGGCGGGGCCCTGGTGATCGACGGCCAACTCTACCCAGGCGGTCGCGGCGTGGCCTCCGAACTAGGCCACCTCCGGCCTGGGCTGGAGTGCCAGCGGGCGGATCAGACCGTCGAATCGCTGGCCAGCGGTTGGGGGATCACCGCCGCGGTTCGTCAGCGACTGACCGATCGCCTGCCCACCGACCAGCCGGGGGCCGATGACCTCCTCGAACGTTGCGGTGGACAGATTAGTCAGGTCACCACGCAATTGGTGGCCCAGGCTGCCACCGCCGGTAATCGCCTGGCCCTGGACGCTCTCGACCGTGCCTGCCGGGTCTACGGCTGGGGACTCGCCCAGATGCTCACGTTGGTCGCGCCCAATGTCGTTGTCCTCGGCGGCGGCGTTTCGCTCATCGGCGAGGAACTCTGGCTACGGCCACTCCGGGCCTATGTGCGCCAGTACGCCTTTCCCCCGCTGGTTGACACGATCGAACTCGTCCCGGCGAAACTCGGGGAGGAAGTGGTGGTCTATGGCGTGCTGGCCCTGGCCGCTGAGGCCGAGGAGTCGCCGCCACGGACGGAAGAAAGCGGTCAGCCGTCAGCCATCAGCGTTACCACGCAAAGCTGAAAGCTGAAAGCTGAAAGCTGAAAGCTGAAAGCTGATTGCTGAAAGCTGAAAGCTGATTGCTGAAAGCTGATTGCTGAAAGCTGATTGCTGAAAGCCGACTGCTGAAAGCTGATTGCCTGCGGCAGAAGTGACTCTTCCTGCTCCACACCCAGCTGAACCCGTCCTACAGCCCCAGGACGTCGTTCATTCCGTACAATCCGGCCGGCTTGCCGACCAGGAACTTGGCGGCGGCCAGGGCGCCTTGGGCGTAGCAGTCGCGGTTGCTGGCCTTGACGGTCAGTTCCAGGGTTTCGCCGAGCATGCCGAAGATGATCGTGTGTTCGCCCGGGTTGTCGCCGACGCGGACCGCATGA
>JBDKTH010000098.1:0-8995 GCA_039680305.1 Thermoguttaceae bacterium
GGTGGAAGGATGGCGTTTGGAGGGCGGGCTCTTTTCCTTCTCGCCGCTGATGACGTAGACGTCGATGTCGCCGCACTTCCGGGTCAAGTCGTAGACCAGCGAGCCGCGCAGCCATTCCCGCCAGCGCGGCTGTTTCGACTTGCCGACGATGATCTTGGTGACGTTGCGGCTGTGGGCGTAGTACAGCAATTCGTCGGTGAGGTTGTGCCCGGCGAGCGTGACCGTCTCCCCGCCCAATTGCTGGGCCAGCCGCAGCGTGTGGGTCAACCGCTCCCGCGCCAGCTCGGAGAGGCTGGCGTCGGCGGGGGTTTCCACGTGAACCGCGACCCAAGGGGCCCGCAGACTGACCGCCATCCGCCGCGTGGCCCGCACCAGCCGACTGGCAAACGGACTCGGCCCGACACAGACCAAGAGCCGTTCGCGCACCGGCCAGGTGCCGGAGACCGCATGCGCTTCCCGGTAGTCCTCCATCTGCGCGCCGACCCGCTCGGCCGCCTGCCGCAAGGCCAGTTCCCGCAGGGCGATCAGGTTGCCCTTGGTAAAGAACCGCTGCATGGCCCGTTCGGCTTCCCGCGGGATATAGACCTTTCCCTCGCGGAGCCGTTCGAGTAAGTCGTCGGGGGCCAAGTCCACCAGTTCCACCTCGTCGGCCTGCTCGAAGACGGAATCGGGGACGGTCTCGCGCACGACGACGCCGGTGATCTGGGCGACCACGTCGTTGAGACTCTCCAGGTGCTGGACATTGAGCGTCGTGTAGACGTCGATCCCCGCGTCCAAGAGTTGCATCACGTCCTGCCACCGTTTGGCGTGCGTCACCCCGGGGGCGTTCGTGTGGGCCAACTCATCGACCAAGAGCAACTGCGGACGCTGGGCCAGCGCGGCCTCGAGGTCAAACTCCAAGAGCTTCGTACCGCGATAGGGGAGTTCCAGCCTGGGAAGCATCTCCAGGCCCAGCACCAGGGCCTGCGTCTCGGGGCGAGAGTGGGGCTCCACGTAGCCGACTACGACATCCACCCCATCCTTGGCCAGCTTGCGTCCCGCCTCCAGCATGCTGTAGGTCTTCCCCACGCCGGGGGCTGCGCCGAGGAAGACCTTCAACTTGCCTCGCCGCTCCTGGGCCTCCTCGGCCTGCATGCGAGCCAGCAGGGCATCGGGGTCAGGGCGATGTTCCGGCATCGATGTGTCCTCCTCGGACGGGTGGCCGTGGCTGGTCGCCCCCTAGCGAACCAATCGGTCCAAGTCCAAATTCAATTGTACGACGTTGACCCGCGGTTCGCCCAGGAGGCCCCAAGTGCGCTCTTCCGTATGCCGCACGACCAATCGACGAATCGCGTTTTCCGCCAGTCCACGAGCCCTCGCCACGCGGCGGACCTGGTACTCGGCCGCCGCCGGGCTGATCTGTGGGTCCAGCCCGCTTCCCGAGGCGGTGACCAGGTCCACGGGGATCGGAGCTTCGTTGCCGGGGTCGACCGCACGAAGCGCGGCAATTCGTGCGCCGACCCTTTCGACCAGACGCCGATTACTCGGCGCAAGATTTGAGCCGCGGGAGGCCGCGGCGTTATAGGGCACCGGAGACGTTGCCGAGGGCCGCCCCCAGAAGTACTTGGGATCACCAAACGGCTGACCGATCAGGGCGGAGCCGACCGCCTCGCCCTCCCGGTCGATCAGGCTCCCATTGGCTTGGTTCGGAAAAACGACCTGCGCGATCCCGGTGACCACCAGAGGGTACAGGAGGCCCGTGATCACGCTCAAGACCACGAACACCAAGAGGGCCGGCCGAATCACTTCTCGAAACATGGCTTTCTCGCTACACCAAGTGCAAGGCTACCAGAAGCAGGTCAATCAGCTTGATCCCGACAAACGGGACGATCAGGCCGCCCAGCCCGAACACGAGGAGATTATTCCGCAACAGTGCCGCTGCGCCGACGGCCCGGTACTTGACTCCCCGCAGGGCCAACGGGATCAAGGCCACGATCACCAGGGCGTTGAAGATCACGGCGGACAGGATAGCGCTGGCGGGTGTGGCCAACCCCATGATGTTCAGCTTGCCGAGCACCGGGTAGGTCCCGACAAAGGCTGCGGGAATAATCGCAAAGTACTTCGACACGTCGTTGGCGAGACTGAAGGTGGTCAGCGCGCCGCGGGTCATCAGCAGTTGCTTGCCGATCTCGACGATCTCGATCAGTTTCGTGGGGTTGGAGTCGAGGTCCACCATGTTGCCCGCTTCCTTGGCCGCCTGCGTCCCGGTGTTCATAGCCACGGCCACGTCGGCCTGGGCCAAGGCGGGGGAGTCGTTGGTGCCGTCCCCGGTCATCGCCACCAGCCGTCCGCCGGCCTGGTAGCGTCGAATCAGCACCAGCTTGGCCTCCGGGGTGGCTTCGGCCAAAAAATCGTCCACGCCGGCCTCGGCGGCGATGGCGGCTGCCGTCAGCGGGTTGTCGCCCGTGATCATCACCGTCTGGATGCCCATCTGGCGGAGCTGGGCAAACCGATCGCGGATGCCGCCTTTGACGATGTCTTTGAGGTGGATAACACCGAGGGTTTTGGGGCCTTCGGCGACGACCAGGGGCGTCCCGCCCTGCTTGGCGATCCCTTCGACGAGCTGGCGGACCGTGGCCGGGTACTCTCCGCCCCGCTGTTTGACGTAGGTCTCGATCGCATCGGCCGCGCCTTTGCGGATCTGCTGGCCATCGCAGTTGATGCCGCTTATGCGCGTCTGAGCGCTGAAGGGGATGAAGGTCGCATGCATCTTCTGCACGTCCCGCCCGCGAAGCCCGTACTTCGACTTGGCCAGGACCACAATGCTGCGTCCCTCGGGCGTCTCGTCGGCCAGCGAGGCGAGTTGCGCGGCGTCGGCCAGATGGGAGATCTCCACGCCGTCGGCCGGCAGGAATTCCACGGCTTGCCGGTTCCCCAGGGTGATCGTGCCGGTCTTGTCCAAAAGCAGCACGTCGACATCGCCGGCCGCCTCCACGGCGCGGCCCGACAGGGCGATCACGTTGGCCTGAATCATCCGGTCCATCCCGGCGATGCCGATGGCCGACAAGAGGCCGCCGATCGTCGTGGGGATCAGACAGACCAGCAGGGCCACCAGGACGGTGACACTCACGGGCGTGCCCCGGCCGGCCGCCTGAACGCCGTAGAGTGAGAACGGCAAGAGCGTCGCGCAGACCAGAAGAAAGATGATCGTCATGCCGGCCAGGAGGATGTTCAGGGCGATCTCGTTGGGGGTCTTCTGGCGTTTGGCCCCCTCGACCATGGCGATCATCCGGTCCAAAAACGTCTCGCCGGGATTGGCCGTGATGCGGACCAGCAGCCAGTCGGAGAGGACGCGGGTCCCGCCCGTCGCGCCGCTGCGGTCGCCGCCACTCTCGCGGATCACCGGGGCACTCTCGCCGGTGATCGCGCTTTCATCCACGGAGGCGATGCCTTCGATGACCTCGCCATCGGCGGGGACATAGTCGCCCGCCTCGACGAGCACCACCTCGCCGGCCCGCAATTCCGAGGCCGGGACGACCTCGATCACATCGGACATCGCGTGGAAGGATCGCTCGGCCTCGATGTAGAGCGGCGGGCGGCGGAGGCGTTTGGCCGCGACCGTGGTGCGGGCGCGGCGAAGGGTGTCGGCCTGGGCCTTCCCTCGGCCTTCCGCCATCGCCTCGGCGAAGTTGGCAAACAGCACGGTGAACCACAGCCAGAGGGACACGCTCAAGATGAACCAGGGCGGTTCCCCCATATTCCGGTCGAGGGCTTGCACGAACAGGCCCGTCGTCAGGAGGCTGCCCACGTAGACGGTGAACATCACCGGGTTGCGCACTTGGTGGCGGGGGTTCAGCTTCCGCACAGCATCCACCAGCGCGCGGCGGACAATGGCCGGATCGAAGAGGGACTGCTTCTTGGGATGGCTCGCCATGGGTTACTCCGTCAACTGCAGGTGTTCCACGATCGGACCGAGGGCCAGCGCGGGCACGAACGTGAGGGCTCCCACGAGGATTACCACGCCGACCAACAGGACCACGAAAAGCGGCGTGTGCGTGGGAAGCGTGCCGGCGCTGGTGGGCGTCGCCTTCTTGCGGACCAGGGAGCCGGCAATCGCCAAGACGGGAATCGCCAGCCAGTAGCGTGCGACCAGCATCGCCAGCCCCAACGCGAAGTTGTAGAAGGGCGTGTCGGCGGCCAGTCCCGCAAACGCGCTGCCGTTGTTGTTCCCGGCCGAGGAAAAGGCATAGAGCACCTGGCTAAACCCGTGGGGACCGGGATTCGTGATGCTCGCCGTGCCCCAGGTGCCGACAACGGCCGTGGCCGTGCCGGCGAGCACGAGAAGCGGCGGAAAGAGGATCACGAGGGCGGCCATCTTCATCTCGAACGCCTCGATCTTCTTGCCCAGATACTCGGGCGTGCGACCGACCATCAGCCCGGCCACGAAGACCGCGATGAGGGCAAACACCAGCATCCCGTAGAGCCCACTGCCCACGCCACCGAAGATCACCTCGCCCAATTGCATCAGCCACAAGGGGACCAGCCCTCCCAGGGGCGTGTAGGAGTCGTGCATCGAGTTGACACTGCCGTTGGAGGCCGCGGTGGTGGCGGTTGCCCAGAGCGCGGACAGGGCGATGCCAAACCGCAATTCCTTACCTTCCATGTTCCCGCCCGGCTGGTTGGCACTGGCGTGCTGGTCAACCGGAAACGGAGCGAGTGCCGGGTTGCCGGCTTGCTCCGCTCCGTAGGACAATGCCAAGAGCGGCACGAACACCACAACCATCGCCGCCAAGATGGTCCGTCCCTGACGGACATCGCCGACCATCACGCCGAAGGTGTGGCACAGCGCGGCGGGGATCAGGAGGATGGCGAGCAACTCCAGGAAGTTGCTCAACGGGGTGGGGTTCTCCAACGGGTGCGACGAGTTCGTGCCAAAGAACCCGCCGCCATTGGTCCCCAACTGTTTGATGATCACCTGCGACGCAGCCGGACCGACCGCAATCGTCTGCTCGGTAACCGGCCTGCCCTCGGCATCCGTGGTCGGCTCCAAGAGCGTTACCGTCTGGTAGGGCCGGAACGTCTGCACCACGCCTTGCGAGACGAGGAGGAGGGCCCCCACCAGCGACAAAGGCAGCAGGATATAGAGGGTGCTTCGCACCAGATCGTACCAAAAGTTGCCGATCGTGTGCCCCGAGCGCCGCACAAACCCGCGGATCAGGGTCACCAGCACGGCCATGCCTGTGGCCGCCGACACGAAGTTCTGCACCGAAAGCCCGAGCATCTGCGTCAGGTAACTGAGCGTCGTCTCTCCGCTGTAGTTCTGCCAGTTGGTGTTCGTCGCAAAGCTTACGGCCGTGTTGAAGGCCAACGCCGACGGGACGGCGGGCAACTGCTGCGGGTTGAGCGGCAACATGTGCTGGATTCGCAGGAGCCCATAGACGGCCAACAACCCCACGAGGTTGAAGGCCAGCATCGTCAGGGCGTACTTCTTCCAGGACATCTCCCGACCCGGCTCCACCCCACAGATCCGGTAGATCCACCGCTCCAGCGGCGCCAAGAGCCTGTCGAGGCCGCACGGCTTTCCCTCGTAGACCCGCGCCATGTACCAGCCCAGCGGCTTGACCAGCGCCAGCAGCACGCCCAGGAAGATCGCCATCTGGAGGATCGCGTACACGTTCATGCAAACCACTCCGGTTTCAAGAGGGCCACGGTCAGGTAGACCAGAAGGGCCGCCGCGAGGATCCCGCCGACCACATAGCTCCAGTCCGACATTGCGCACTCCTTCCCTTCACGGTCGGTTGTTAGTCCACAAGAACGCAGCCGTGCAGGCCCTCGTCACGATTCATGGGAGCGAACCCTTCGGGGCCTTTGTCTGGGCCGGCGGTGCCGTCGGGCGTCCATGAACTGGTCCGAGACTCACTGGACCGAAGCATGGCGACCGTCAAGTAAGCCCACAGGCCGCCCACCACGACGATTGCCAGAAGATGCAGGAGACTATCCATCGGGAAGGTCCCCGATCTGTCCAAGCCTCCGGACCAGCCCGACCGACATGGCGAAGAAAAGCAACACAGCGCCCAGACAGATCAAATCCATAGGGATCACCTTTGCCAGAATCCTAGCGAGTAAGGCGCAAAAACGGTGTCAAAACCGGCCCCGAGCGCATTAAGAAAGTATAAAGACGGCCCGAGGCCGTCCCGAGAACGACCCCTTAGCAGTGTGCAGATGCGAACTAGAGGAGGGGTTGGTGCCCCGGTGAAGTTGGCGCTGTCCATGGGCCTCGTGGGCATCGGGCCGGATGCATGTGTCGTGGCTCGAGAAGGGTTGGTCGGGGCGCTCATGCAATTTCAGGTGTATGAGCATTCCAAGGACGCGAAGCGCCACGATGCCAAGGCGTTTGAGGCCGGAATGACGATGCTCCGCCAAAGCCATTTCGGGGCCCGACGGCTGATCAGCGGCGTGCGGCCCCCGATCCTCGATGAAGCCGGGATCACCGCCGCGATCGCCCACTTGGTGCATGATCAAGGAAGCCAAGGCCCACAGATCGAGTTTTAAAGCCGCGTGACTTTTCATCGTCTTACACCTATCCTGGAGATTGCCATCTACCGGATCGCCCAGGAGGCCCTGACCAATGCGTGCCAGCACAGCCGCAGCCAGACGGTGCGGCTGTCCCTGGTCCAAGACAAGGATCTTGTTCGCCTGGAGGTGCGGGACTGGGGGATCGGCTTTGATGTGACGGCGGTCAGGGACGACCGCTTCGGGTTGGAAGGGATTAAGGAACGGGTGCGACTACTGGGCGGGGAGTGGTCGCTGGAGAGCCAACCCGGAGAAGGAACCTGTGTCCGTGTGACTCTTCCCATTCTCGAGCAATGCTAATCCTAGAGAAGAAGTCGCATCCAAGCTTTGCCGGATGTGGTGCTGATGGGCATGACGACGCCGGGGTTGGATGGGGTCGAAGCGAAGGTCTCCAAACTTCTGAGTTCGAGTTTCGCACTTTTGATGCTGCCATTGCTGGCAGGATTGTTCGATGAGAGGAGCCTTCGTAGAGAAAGAGGAGAGACTACCACATCTTCCTCGATCTCCAGAAGGCTCGCTCTATGGTTCTTGTTAGCTCGTTTTGCGATCTTGTGCAACCCCTGGCCGTCCTCATGACCGCCCCCTCGTTCACGAACTTTCTGACCTTGTTGACCGGCTGGGTCTTCGCCTCCCGCCGCACGGTAACGGGGATGATCGTGGCGGCCGGGGCGGTCGGCAAGAAGCACCATTCGGCCTTTCATCGGCTGTTTGCCGCCGCCCGTTGGTCGCGGGACGCGGTGGGCCTGGGCGTGCTGGAATTGCTGGGGCCCTCTCTGGGGACGGGAACGGTGCTGTTGGCCGTCGACGACACGTTGGCCCGCAAGCGGGGCCTGAAGATCTTCGGGGTGGGGATGCATCACGATCCGTTGTTGTCCAGTCGCAAGAAGGCGATTACCAACTGGGGGCACAGCTGGGTGGTCCTGGGCGTGATCGTCACCTTTCCGCTTTGGCCCAACCGCCCCTTCTGCCTGCCGATCCTCTTCCGGCTGTACTTGAACCAGAAGGCAGCTGCCAAGCATCGATGGGTCTACCGAACCCGTCCGGAACTGGCCGTCGAGTTGCTTCGCCTGGTCTGCCGGTGGCAGCCATCGCGGCATTTTCACGTGATCGCCGATTCGGCCTACGGTGGCCAGAGCGTGCTCACCCAGTTGCCGACCAATTGCGACCTGACCAGCCGCTTGGTCCTCGCTGCGCGGTTGTACGACGCGCCGCCGGCGCGGCAGCCAGGGACCGAAGGACGGCCCCGCAAGCGCGGCCCGCGGCTGCCGTCGCCGAAGCAGATGCTCGAGGCGCGAGCCCAACGAACGCTGCTGGCAATCTACACGGCCGACAGGACAAGGTCCGTCTCTGTGACACGGTGGCTTACGTCTATGCGGCCCCCGACCGACCGTTGCGGGTAGTGGCCGTCGAGCCCCTGACCGGCGGCCGGCCCCGGCAAGCTTTCTACTCCACCTGCCACGAGGCCAGCGCCAAGCAGGTACTCTGCTGGAACGCCTTGACGTGGTCGTTGGAGGTCGCCTTTCACGACAGCAAGGGATCGCTGGGGTTCGAAGAGCCCCAAGGCTGGACCCGCCGGGCCGTGGAACGGACCGCCCCGATGGCGATGCTCTTGTACAGCCTGATCGTGCTGTGGTTTGTCCGAGACGGCCATCGCCATCACCGAGCCCCCGATCGCCCTTGGTACCGCACGAAACGACACGCCTCGTTTGCCGACATGCTGCAAACCCTCCGTCAGGAAAGCCTCCGCGAACAGGTTTTTGCCAAGACGCTCTCAAGACACGGGTACGACAAACTCCTGGAACACCTGCAAAACGCGGCCCAACAGGCTGCGAAAAGTGCGAAACTCGAACTGAGAAGAATGCGAAGAAGCCCAAGCGAAATGCTCTCACTTGGGCACGAGGCGTTTGATGATCAGACGTGATCTGCGGAACGGTCAGGGGCGTGAGGACTCCCGCTTGCCTAGCCAAGCGGTGGCCAATCGCCAGCAGGATCAACA
Source organism: Thermoguttaceae bacterium (assembly GCA_039680305.1). Lineage (GTDB taxonomy): Bacteria > Planctomycetota > Planctomycetia > Pirellulales > Thermoguttaceae > JBDKTH01. The sequence goes on from JBDKTH010000098.1 coordinate 8,549, forward strand.
GGCGGTACGTAAGCTCCACGAGGCCGGTTAGGTCCCTATGCCTGTGCAATGGTCGACGGAGGTGGGGCGATTTGGTTACGAGAAACGCGGAAGACTTCGCTCGCCGCGTCGCCGTTCTCACAGAATTCCTGATGGCGGCCGAAGCGATCATGGGGTTACCTGCGGGACTTGCAGTCCTGAAAGATCAACTGCCTGGGTAGCACTAGCGATCCGAGGCAGTCTGTGATGGCCTTTTTCTCGTTAAGGTGTTGCCCCTGTGTCCCCTGCCCTTGAGATCATTGACGCCCATCGCTTCGCGATGCTATTCCAACCGGCCGCGGCAGTCATCCCTGTCTGATTCGGGCCAAGTCTTCCCTCAAGCGTCTGTTATCCTCTTGCAGTTGAGACAGCCCATCCCCAGAGGTCGCTTATTCTTCACCCGGAATCGCACGCATGAGACGCACCCTT
>JBDKTH010001323.1:0-4525 GCA_039680305.1 Thermoguttaceae bacterium
CAGGGTGCGGGTGACGATGTTGTTTGCGGTCGTGGCATTGCCGGTGCGGGCCAGCATCCCGGGCTTATACTGGTCGGCCAGCGGTTTCTGTTCAATGAAGGGCAAGACCATCACGACCCAAGTCGCGCCCCAATTTCCATCCCGGCAAATCTGCCCGGTGGAAGTCGTCAAATTCGTGGTCCCCAGATAGACCGCTCCCGGCGGGAAGCTCTGGTAGGACGATTCATAGTTGTGCAGCCCCAGCGCGAGCTGTTTGAGATTGTTGGTGCACTGGGCCCGCCGGGCGGCTTCCCGCGCGGCCTGCACGGCCGGCAACAACAGGGCAATCAAGATGCCGATGATGGCGATCACCACCAGCAGTTCCACCAGCGTGAAGCCGGCCGGTCGTCGAGAGCCCTGCCAAAGAATACCTGTATGCATGTGCCTCTCCTCTTCTCCAAGAGCGAAAGATGAAGACATCTGCGAGGAAGAGCGACGCAACTGCCCCCCTGCAGACCGACTTCCCCACATACCACCAGCGTCTTCACTCTATGCTGGACTGTCAGAGCTGTCAAATACTTAGCACCCACCCCGTCGAGGTATTTTCATGCTACTGGAAGGCGTAAATCGTGCGTGGCGAACCCCAAAGCGCATCCCCTCCCACCTGTGCCACGCGCCGACATGCGGTCCCGGCTCGCAGTTGAAAAACAAGACCACGGGAACGCCACGCTAGGCGGGTTTCCGTGGTTTTGTGGGTGGATCGCCGTGGGAGATGCTACTTGGACGGCAGGGCGTCGGCTTGCTGGGTAAGCTTGCCGAGTTGCCCCTCGATCTCCTGCTTGCTGGCCTTGCGCTGGTACATCCCCTGGAGTTGTTTGGCCGTGTCGCGGAGCTCCACGTAGGGGCCGCCGTACTGCGCGGCAAAGGCGTCCAGGGATTCCAGAAGCAGGGCCAAGTTGCTCGCGGCCGCCTTCGGCTGCGTTTTGGTCTTCTGGACGAATTCGGCCACGCGGGTCTTGGCCATCTGGCCGATTTCCGTATCGCTAGGAGGCGGCGCTGTCGGACCGCCGGTCCCACAACCTGCCAGAAACAAGGCGCAGAGCAACAGTGGCGAGGCAAGTCTCGCGTTCATCGTGATCCTCAACCGATTAGAACTCTTTGAGCGGGTTTCCATCGCCGATCGACAGGAGATTCAGGTAGTTGGCCTGATCGACCGTGTCGGAAACGAACCGCACGCTGCCGTCGGCCAAAGCCATGTTGACCCCGCCAGGATGGAAGCTGCGAGCCCCGACGCCGGCGTGGACATCCGAATCAGGATCGTTGCGGAGGTTGAACTTCGCGTCGTTCATGTTGTTGCCCGCGTAGTGCGAGGAATCCATGTACTGCGTGGTATTCGGCGTGTAGAAGCGATACGCGCCATCGAGCGGTTTCGACCGGCCGCAGAACATTGGGCCGGTGCCCCACCCCCACGCGCCGCGGTCGTCGCCGCCATTGTCGCTCACGCAGATCTCACTGAGCATGGCGGCGTTGGAGGTTCCGTCCGTGATGTCGCGGAGCCGGGCCCCGTACTGCCCTACCACGCTGAAGACGCCTTTGAGCTGAGCGTTGTTGAAGTCGGACCGACTGAGAAACCTTCCCGCCCCGGCGCAACCGGCGTAGTTGCCTTTGGCAAAGCCGTCAAAGTCCTGGTTCAAGCGGCTGGTGACGATCGGGTGCGTCGGGCACAGGAGGGCCGGAATCTGCGTGCGGGTGACGATGTTGTTCGCGGTCGTGGCGTTACCCGTGCGGGCCAACAGCCCGGGCTTGTACTGGTCGGCCAGTGGCTTCTGTTCGATGAAGGGCAGGACCATCACGACCCAGGTCGCGCCCCAGTTGGCGTCCCGGCCGCTCTCCGGGGCCGTCGTGCCGCCCAGCCAGACCGCTCCCGGCGGGAAGCTCTGGTAGGACGATTCGTAGTTGTGCAGCCCCAGCGCGAGCTGCTTGAGATTGTTGGTGCACTGGGCCCGCCGGGCGGCTTCCCGCGCGGCTTGCACGGCCGGCAACAAGAGTGCGATCAAGATCCCGATGATGGCGATGACCACCAGCAGTTCCACCAGCGTGAAACCGGCCGGTCGTCGAGAGCCTTGGCGCAAGGTCGACGTACGCATGCCTCTCTCCTCTGCAAGAACAAGAAAATGACGATAATTGCGAGGAAGAGAGACGCAGCCCGTCCCCCCTGCAAACCAACTTCCCCTGATACCACCGGTGCCTTCACTCTAGATTGGACCGCCAGGGCTGTCAATTATTTGGTGACTAGTCTTTAGTGGGGAATATAACACCAATCAGTATATGTAGGACGAATATACGGGACGACTTCGCCCATCGGAGCGTGTTTCGAGAACCGACCAGTCATCGAGGGAGAGAGCATGCCGGATCGCCCCCCCTTCCGCTGCGTGACCACTCAGGCAGGCAAGGCCCCTCGCCGCCCGAGCGGTCCTCCGTACCAGCATGGCATTCAGCTCATGCCCAGGAGCTTGCGCACGTACGCCGCGTTGCGGGTCGCGTCGGCCACCGGGTTCTTCGCCGGGCTGACGGTTTCTAGCACGATCCAGCCCTGGTAGCCGATCTCGCGGATCGCCGTGGCGATCGCCGGGAACTGCACCTTCCCTTCGCCCAGGTAATGCGGATTGTCCTTGAAGTGGAAGATGACGATCCGGTCTTTCAAGAAGCGGATCTCGGCCGGCACATCGTACCCCTGGTTGGTCGTGTTGCCCACGTCGTAATAGATCCGGACCGAGTCGTGTCCGATGCGGTCGAGGATCTCGGCGTTCTGCTGGGCGGAGAGCGTGTTCTCGATCGCCAGGATCACGCCGGCCGCTTTGGCCTTGGGGGCCGCCGCCTTCAAACGCTCGACCACCACGTCGACGTCCGCCTTCTTCACCTGGCCGTTTTCCAGCAGGCTCCCTTTGCTAAAGAAGGCCACGAGAATCACCTTGGCCCCCAAATCCTTGGCCGCCTCGATCGACTGCTCCAGCCAGGCCGGCCCGCGCGGATCGCTGGCCAGCGGATAGGAGTTCAACAGGCCCATCATCAACGAGGAGATCACCAGACCGGTGGATTTCATCTGGTCCTTGTACTTTTGCCGCACGGCCGGGTCGGCGATCTGGAGTTGATCGGCCGCGCCCCCCACGCCGACTTCGACGCCGTCCAATCCGACCTGTTTGGCCTGCTCCAGCCCGATCATGCACGAGCCCAGGCGGAGTTGGCCCGCGGCGCGGGCCTCGCTCATCGCGAAAGCGGAAACGAGCTGCGGTGCGGCGGCGATCCCACCGACCGCGGCGAGTGCTTGGAGAAAGGCCCGTCGCGTGGTCCACATGGTCTCAAACACGGCTGTGCTCCTTGTGCTGGTTGGCGATTTCTCAGGTCGACGTCTGCCAGTACGATACTTGCTTTCGTGGCCAACTCAACCCTGTCTTCAGAGGGGGATTCGCGATGCGTGGAGTGATGCGAGGATGCCGGCGAGCCGCCGAAGGCACCGCAGGCCAGCCGCGTCAAATTGTCCAGTCTCGGGCACACCCCTACTTGACCGCCCGGGCCGCATCGCCCATAATCGGTAGCATCACCTGTCCCAGGATGCGGCCTTTGATCGGCTTATCCTGCTGGTTAAGGTCCCATCTTCGATGATTCGTCTGTGCCGAGGGCAGTTGGGCAAAAACGGCGCAGGCCACTCTTCTCAAGGGGTTGAATGATGGCGGGGCACACTCATCGTTCAGAGGCACAACGCGCTGTCGTGGCCTCTTGGCGGTATGCAATCATCCTCGTGGCAGCTACCGTGGGGATCCTCATCCTCGGGAGCCTGTTGATACAGGGCCCCATGGCAAGTCTCATCCCTCGGGGACGCAATGGCTCTCTGCGAAACCGGCCAACCATTCTCCCGGAGACCGACGGCCGCGCCGCGCTGACTACCAATCACCTCGGCATGAAGTTGGTCTTGATCCCATCGGGGGAGTATTTGATGGGCTTCTCGCCCGGAAGCGACTTCGTCGACCGCGACGAACGCGCTCACCACGTTCGCCTCAGCCGGCCGTTTTATCTGAGCGTGCACGAGGTCACGGTGGGACAGTTCCGTCAGTTTGTCAACGCCACGGGTTACCGGACGGAGGGCGAGCAAGGCAACGGCCAGAACCACGGCTTTACCGGCACGGGGATGCAGTTTGACCTTGGGCCTCACACCTGGCGCGATCCAGGGTTTCCGCAAGACGAGGATTCGCCGGTGGTGCTGGTGAGCTGGAATGACGCCACGGAGTTCTGCCGCTGGCTGAGCAACAAGGAGAACCAGTCGTATCGCCTGCCCACCGAAGCCGAATGGGAGTGGGCCTGCCGCGCCGGCACGTCTACCCGCTTCTCAACCGGCGATGCCGACGACACGCTTCGGGAGGTCGCCAACATCTACAAGGTGCAGCCGAAACCCCAGGCCCAGGGCGTCGTGTGGGGCGAAGGGTACTTGTTCACCACGCCCGTGGGCGCGTTCCGGGCGAATCGCTTCGGCCTGTACGACATGCACGGC
>JBDKTH010000506.1:0-8331 GCA_039680305.1 Thermoguttaceae bacterium
TCACCATCCTTCGTGCCATCGCCAGCATGGCCAACGGCGAGACGGTGCAAGTCCCGTAATCGCCTGAGGATAGACGGCGATCTGCATCTGCCCCCATCGCCGAACGTCTGACAGAGTCAGGTGGTACACGCCCCAATTCCGCCACGCGTCGTTACCGCCCCGGGACAAATTTCTGGTTCATCCGGCTGACGCGTACCTGGGGGACGCTGTCCCCCAGGTACGCGTCCGCCGGATGAACCAAATTTCTTGACGGGAGTTGGAGGGTAACTATACTGAGCGCAGCCCACCTCTCAGGGTAGACGATTGTTCTACTCCAGGGGGCGAACAAACTTGCTACGTCTTCGACAGTCGCGTTTCGGTGTTCAGCTATCATCCTTCTTTTTCTCTTGCACGGGGGTGACAAAATGAAGGGTTTCGCGCGGCGGCAACGGTTCGGAGTCAGGCGGCATGCGGGACGAGGCTTTACCCTCGTCGAACTCTTGGTGGTGATCGCGATCATCGGGATCTTGATCGCGCTGCTCTTGCCGGCGGTGCAGGCGGCCCGAGAAGCGGCCCGTCGGTCGCAGTGCACCAACCAGATGAAGCAGATCGGCATCGCCCTGCACAACTATCACAGCGCCCACAACTGCTTCCCGCCCGGCGGAATCAACTACGGCTGGTCGCATAGTGGCGGAACCGAACCGGCCAGCAAGTTCGTAATGAACTTCAATGGGTTGGTTTGCTTGCTGCCCTATCTTGAGCAGCAACCGCTGTACTCCAAATACGATTTCAAGCAGTGCGCCAGTCATTGTGTACACAAAACACCAAGCACCAAGCCCATCGCGGGCGACGCTGTGACGAGCGGCAATGCGGCCGTGGTCTCTCAGGTCATCCCGACGCTTCTCTGTCCGTCAGACACGTACGAACCACGCTTGCCCGACGACCAGTACTATGGGATCAAGGCGGGCAGCGGCTACCGCGGCGTGAAGACGAACTACGATTTCAGCGGCCACCATAACGACGCCAGCCTGTTCGAGGACTGGAGATCGGGGGCCAACACGGGGAGCGTCTCGAACCGCCCGATGTTCGGCGAAAACAGCGATACGAAGATTCAGAACGTCCTCGACGGGACCTCCAACACCGTGGCCGTCATTGAGACGCAGCGGTGGGTGGCCGACGGTACTTGCCCGGCATGGGGCTACCGTGCCTGGGTCATGACCGGGATTAACCTCGCCTACGGAATCAATGTCAGCGACATCCCGGCATCTTGGGGTTGGTTCACGGGCGATAAGAGCACAATCCGTGCTCGGCTCCGCGAGTTCTCGACGCCCGGCAGTCTGCATCCGGGCGGCTGCAATGTGACGTTGGCCGACGGCTCGACCCGGTTCCTCAGCGAAACCACTGATGTGACAGTCCTTCGCGACATCGCCAGGATGGCCGGTGGCGAGACGACGCAGGTTCCCTAGTCTAGCCACACGGAGGGACTGCCGGGGAGCCAGCACTCCTCCGGTCGTCTGCGACCGGGCTGAACCGGACGTTATTGTGTGCCAGGGCGTGCCGCCAGTGGCACCCAATGCGTCACACCGTCTTCGTCCTTCCTTAGACCTTCGTCCTCCTAATCCCGCCACGTCAAATCGTGTTGAAATTGGGCCAGCCGTTGTGCTAGGCTGATTCCTGGCAGCCCAGAAGGCGAGCCGTTTTGGTCTTTGACAATTGACGCTCTCGACATGTTGCCTCGCGCTCGGCGTACGCCCGTCCGGCCCGCCCCAAGCGCCGCTTGGCGACTCCGCGCGCGGCTCGTGCTCCCTGCAGAGCACAGGCCAGGGACTCTTGGATCATGGAAACCATGCGGGGGGATGTAATCCTAGGTGGTACGTACCTATCCGAACTATGTATTCACCCATGAATTGTGCAACACCTCCCCACTTTTGGGTTAGTTCACTTGCGTCTTTTCGCGTAAATGTAACTACCTGGATAGTTGTCATTTACGAATGTGCGCCGCGTCGCAAAATGTGCATCACACCACGTGAGGCTTTCCACAATTCTCTCCCTAAACCTGGGGGAGACGCGCGGAGTGCGGGCCGGCTGCGGAGGCGGCTTTCGGGACCATTCCCCCAACTAGAGCCGACTGGCTCACGTGAGCGTCTGCCCACCGTCTTGAGAACTGGGACGGTGCCTTCCAGCAACGCCGTGGCCAGTGGCAACGCGGATCTGGTCTCCCAAACCATCCCCACGCTCCTTCTGCCCTTCGGACACGTACGAAACGTATAGGTCCCGTAGCCCTGACACGTGGCGGGGTTGCATGCAAGACGGGACTACCCCCTGGCCATCGCTTCTATTCGATATCCGCTTGCTTCAGCCGGATGAAAAAATGCGCCGAGGGGTAGAGCCCGCGAAGCGGCTGCCGTTTTGGCAGGTCGAGAGGAGTTCGGCTCGTCAAAGCGGACCGGGATCGTCGGCCAGAAGAGCACTCTTGGGGATTTCAATTCCCCCCGCCCCCCATTTTTTTCTGTTAGAATTGACACCAACCCTTGGACAGGGAAATTCCCCAGGCATATAATAGGGCGTTTCCGGGCTGGCTGAGGGTGCTCGTCGCTGCAATACCGATAGGCCGTGTTCTTGGCAGATCTGTAAGCGAAGGAAGAAATTGCACGACGGCACCTCCGTTCCCCCCGTTGGGCCCAATCCTGGCATGAGCGTCATGGATCGGACCTAACCTCGGTTCATCTAAGATGTTAACGAGCCGGTTTCGTGCCGGAGGAAGGGATTCCTACCGAGGCTGGTTGACTTTGGCACGTGAAGTGCTTTACCAACCCTCGTCATACGGCAAAGCGTCACAAGAAGCACCTGTCCCGAACGAAGTCATCGTTAGGACGCTTGAGCCGAAAACCTGCTGGAATTACCTTTGTGGGAGAGTTCGCGGAACCCCGGGGGCCTGGTTTTTCGCCCCCTTACCTCCAGTGAGCGAACTCTCCCCTGACGACCTCCGTAGCTAAAATGAACAGCACGATCGAACAGATGAAGCCTCCTGCCGCGACGCTGGTTCCCTTTGCCGAGTGGAGTGACGAAGACCTCCTCCTCGAGTATCGGGCGACGGGTGATCGGCGGGCGTTCGAGGAACTGGTGCATCGCTATGAGCGGGAGTTGTTCAACTACCTGCGTCACTACCTGGGCGATGCCGAGATGGCCGAGGATGCTTTCCAGGCCACGTTCCTCCAGGTTCACCTGAAGGTCGCGCAGTTCGAGCCGGGCCGGAAGGTCCGACCCTGGCTCTATACGGTTGCGACGAATCAGGCGATTGATGCGCAACGGCGAAGCCGCCGCCACCGGATGGTGAGCTTGAACCGCCGCGGTGGGGATGGCGATGATACGGAGGTTGGGTCGTTGGCCGAGTTGCTCGGCAGCCACGAACCGGACCCGTTCGACCAGCTGGAAGAGGCCGAGCGGCAAAACGAGGTTCGGCAAGCGGTGGAGCAGCTCCCCGACATGTTGCGAGAGGTCCTCCTGCTGGTGTACTATCAGGGACTGAAGTATCGCGAAGCCGCGGACGTCCTCGACATCCCCGTGGGGACAGTCAAGAGCCGATTGCACGCCGCAATCCAAAAACTCGATGAAGCCGTAAACTCTACCAATCTGCCCGGACATGGCTAATGTAGAACAGCAGTTGCTCGGCTACCTCCTAGGCGCGCTAGACGACGGCGAGCGGGAGGCGGTGGAAGACGAGATCCAGCGCGATTCACAATTGCGAGACCAGCTCGTCCGGCTCCGACGGCGGCTCGAACCGCTCCGCTCGGCTCAAGTCGAGTTCGATCCGCCAAGCGGTCTGGCAAAACGGGCCTGCCAACTGGTCACCGCCTATGCGGGAACGCACAGCGAGCAAGCGGCGATTCCGCTGCCTGTCCCGTCGGCCGTCGCCGAAGCAGCTCCTCCCGCCGGACCCTGGGGCACGAGCCGTTCGTGGAGTTGGCCGGACTTCGCGATTGTCACCGGGATCGTGCTGTCGGCCGTGATCCTCGTCTTCCCGGCGATTCAAACGAGTCGCTTCAAGGCCCAGTTGCTCGCCTGCCAGGATCATCTGCGTCAACTCGGCCAGTCGCTCACCGACTACAGCGATGGTCACCGCGGGTTCTTTCCGCAGCTTCCCCAGCCCGGGACGGTCGCCGCCGCGGGCATCTACGCCCCGGTTCTCCTGCGTGATGGTTTCCTTGATGACAAACGCTGGGTCCTCTGCCCTAGCTCCCCGTTGGCCGACGACCCGCAGTTCCGCGTACCCACGGTCGACGAACTTCGGACCGCCGCGGGCCAAGACCTGGTCCGGCTGCGCTCCGTGATGGGCGGCAGCTACGGCTACTCGCTTGGCTACATGGAGGACGGCAGTTACCACCCGACCCGCAACCTCGGACGCTCGCACTTCGCCCTGATGGCCGACGCCCCCAGTTCCTCCCTCCCTGGCTATCAGAGCCTCAATCACGGCGGCCGTGGCCAAAACGTCCTGTTCGAGGACGGACACGTCCTGTTCCTCGCCACGCCCAAGACGGCCGGCGAGGGCGACGATTTCTTTGTCAACGACTCGGGCGTGGTCGCTCCCGGCACGCACCGCAACGATTCGGTGATCGGCACCAGCGACACGATCCCCGCCGTGCTGGTCAATGCGGCCGGAACGGCGGACTAAGCTCGGCGCCACCCCTCCTTGACTGCCGCCCCGCCCAAGTCCGTTCAATCGGTCTTTGTTTAGCCCGATCGCTTGCGACCGGAGGAAGGCCTCTTGCGTCTCGGCTTTCTCGGCGTATTCGTCACAGCCCTCGGAACGGGTACAGTTGCGGGAGAAATCCGCCTTCAGAGGGGATTTCTGTTGCCGAGGGTTTCATGTGGTCTATATACTGGAAAGAGGCGACCCGCTCGGCAGGCGATGCCTCGGGGAGCCGCTCTTCTCATCGCAAAACGGGTGCGATTCCGGCACCTGACAGGACTCTTCGGACAGCGACGTGACCGCAGGAGGACAAGAGCCGTGACCCGAATACTCGGCCGTGTGGTGATTCTCAGCATGGCGGTGCTCGCCGCGCGTCAGGTGGCGGCTGGCGAGACCTTTGTCCTCGAAAATGGCGGCACGGTCGTCGGCGAGATCCTGAATCCCGACCAATCGCCGCGTACGACGTACGTGATCAAGACGGCGGAGGGCGCCGAGATCACGCTCGAAAAGGCGCAGGTCAAGCAGATCATCCACCAGCGAGCGGACGAGGTCGAGTACGACAAGATCCGCACCCGCTACCCGGACACCGTCGAAGGCCAGTGGGAGTTGGCCGAGTGGTGCCGGGAAAAGCGTCTTTCGGCCCAGCGCAAGAAGCACCTCCAACGGATCATCCAACTCGAGCCGGACCACGAGCAGGCCCGCCGAGCCCTGGGCTACAGCCAGATCGACGGCCAGTGGTTGACGCAGGAAGAGGCGATGACCAAGCAAGGCTATCGCTTCTATCAAGGTCGCTGGAGGCTGCCGCAAGAGATCGAGGTGTTGGAGAAGAATCGCAACAAGGAGTTGGCCGAGACGGAGTGGATGAAAAAGGTCAGCACCTGGCGTAGCTGGCTCGGCACGGACAAGGCCCGCATCGCCCGGGAGAATATCCTCGCGATCAACGATCCCCAGGCGACGAAGGCCCTCGCGATGGGCCTCCAAGAGGATCCCCGCGATCAGGTACGACTCTTGTGCGCCGAGGCCTTGGCCCGGATAGGCACATCGGATGCCTTGTACGCCCTAGCCAAGCAGGCGATGAACGACCAGGTCGAAGAGGTCTGCCTGACCTGCCTGGACTATCTGAAGGAGAAGAAAAGCTCGGATGCGGTCAACTACTTCATCGGCTATCTGCGGAACAAGGACAACGCCCCGGTGAATCGGGCCGGCGCGGCCCTGCGTCACATGGGTGATCCCTCGGCCATCGGTCCACTAATCGACGCTCTGGTGACGATCCACAAGCACAAGACTTCAACAAGCGGCGGAAGCAGTGGCGGCGACCAGTATAGCATGACCTTTGGCAATGGTGGCAGTGGCCTGGGCGTAGGCGGCGGCCCCAAGGTTGTCTCCCAAACGGTGCCCAACCGCGCGGTGCTCGAAGCCCTGGTCGAGTTGACCGGGGGAGTGAATTACGGCTACGACGTCCGGGCATGGAAGTCGTGGTACACCGCGCAGAAGAAACGCCCGCAGATGAATGCGCGGAGAGGGGAGGAGAAGAAAGAGGGAAGGACTAAGGATTAAGGACGAAGGGCGAAGAGCGAAGAGCGAAGAGCGAAGAGGGGATTGTTCGGGGCGTGGCCTTGGCGTCAAGCGGTCCTTGTCTCAACTCGCGGGTTTGTTGGCGGCACGCGAGCGGAAGGAAGGCCAACGAATGCCCTGGGGGAGACGAAGCTCACGAACGGTGGTCAGGGCCATGCGGTCTTCGAGATTGGGACGGAGGATGGTCAGCACCAGGAGCGGCAAGTACCAGGCCATGTAGATGCCGCCTTGGTAGGCGTGCCAGAATTGAGTGCCGAGCATCACGGCGGCGGAGCAGCTCAGGAGAGTGCCGAGGTTCTTCTGCGCCGGCCACAACGCCAGGCAGGCCGCCAGGCCGGCAAAAGCCGCCATCACCGGGATGCGATAGGCCGCCTCGTGATACTCCCAAAAGCCATCGGCCTTGCCCAGCATAAGGTTGGTCCAGCCGAACATCTGCTTGAGCTGGTCGAGGAAAGTCGTCAGATTGCTGGAAGTGAAGGCCAGCGAGGCGACCAGGAACAGCAGCACGAGGCCTACGCCGAGGAGGAAGCGAATCACGCCTCGCCGCCAGTAGAAGCTGCACCAGAGCGGCAGGAGAAACAGCGGATAGTAGATCACCCCGGCGGCCAGACCGACGAAGACGCCGGCGACCATCGGACGCCGGTAGGCCTCGACCGCCCAGACCAACATCGCCGCGGGGATGACGTGATCGACCCGACTGGTCATCTGGGCCGTGTAGGGCAGAAGTAGATAGAGGGCGGCGGCGGCCACGCCCGTCTTGATGTTGTCGAAGTGACGATAGCCGATCAGCACCAGTCCAAGCACAATCGCCAGATGGCCGAAGACGGCCGTGGTCCGGGCCGTGGCCGAACGGAGCATGGCCTGCCGGGCTTGCTCCGGCTGGGTGTGGTCGTCGGGCACGAACGCCCGGCTCGACAGATCGGCAAAGATATAAAACAGCGGGTAGCCGGGGCCGTGACGCAGCAGATCCTCCTCTTTCGGATCGGCCGCGCGACGGTTGAAGATCTCTTCCAGCCGCATCGCCCCCCGGAGATCGCTCTCGGTCACCGGATTGGTGATCACGTTACTCATCAAGAAGATCAGCAGGGCCGCCCCGGTGAACGTGAGTCCGCTGGCCGAGAGGTTCGGTTCCAGGAGCGGCCGGCGGACCATCACCGGATCCACCAGGAGGCGGATCAAGAACAGCCCGCCGATCGTGAATAGCCAGAGATAGCCGAACTGATCCTGGCCATGCGAGACCAACAGCAGCCCGGGCGCAAAGGCAATCAGGCCAATCAGATCCAGATTCCGCACGCTGAAGAGGCGGTAGAACTTGAAGTAGATGCCGATGATCATCAACGACGAGAGATAGACCCACGTCGTTGGATTGAGTTCGTATTCGAAAAGGATTTCGCGCATCGGCTTCCGCAGTCCCCCTCACCCCCCAAAGATACACGGTTAGGCCCAATTTGCAAGTCCCCCAGGGCATCGGCCGCCCCAGGCCATCGGGGGAGGAGGGTGGGGGATTGGGGGGATTTCAGATTTGGGATTTCAGATTTCAGATTTGGGATTGGGAATTGGCGAAGACGCGAGGGAATGTGCCAAGTGACCAGGATCGGCAGAGGCGTTCGGGGTCAGGATTTTGCGACTCACGACCCGGCCGCCTCAATCCCAAATCCCCAATCCCAAATCTGAAATCCAAATCCTACTTCCCCAAACGGCCGCGGGCCTGCTCGGCCCAGGGGCTCTCGGGGGCCAGTTCCAGGAAGGCCTGCCAATGAGCCGTGGCCTCATCCACGCGGTCCAGGTCGTCAAGGATTCGGGCGAGATGATAGTGGGCTTCGGCGTAGTCGGGATGGTAGGCCAGGGCGCCTTGGAAGGCGGCGGCAGACAGTTCCAGTTGCCCGGTCTCGGCCAGCACACAACCCAGGTTGGCCCGGGCTTCAACATAATCCTCGTCCAACTCAATGGCCATGTAGTAGCGTTCGCGGGCCCCGCTCAGATCGCCGAGTCGATAGAGGAGTTCAGCGAGTTGGAAGCAAACCTCCGGCGTGGGGCCACCGGCCGCCATCGCCGCACGGTACATCTCGGCCGCCGGCTCCACGTGG
>JBDKTH010000023.1:0-7293 GCA_039680305.1 Thermoguttaceae bacterium
GGCAACGCTTTGTCACGTCCCATCGCCGCGAATCGTGTGGAAATTGGGCCAGGCGATCTGATAGACTCAATCCTGGCGGCCATCGGCTCGCCAGGCAGCTCTTTGGCAATTCGCGCGTCCTTCGCGGGTCCCGGCAGGAAACCGGCGGGCAACGGGGCCCGTACACACGGTCGCTTCGGCTTCTCCGGTCCAGGGACAGCGGTTCCAGAATTGTGTCACCGGCAGCTGGCATTAGCTAGAGTGAGGTAAGCCAACAACTCATGTGAGCTAGGGAAAACCCGCATTATGCAACGCTTCCCCTATTTCGGGTTATTTGAATTGCGCCTTCGCGTCAGTTCGGAAGTCCCAGTTGTTCTTGAAGTTCTGCTTTCCGCACTCGCCGCAAAATGTGCAACACCTCACGCGGGGCTTTCCACAATTCCCTCCCTCAACCGAGTGGAAGAAAGGTTGGCAACTTGTTTGACAGGGCGAGGGGATGTCTACCTCTTTCGTTTCCCCAGAAAGAAGGTAATTGATGGCCACCCCTGCTCGTGACGGCCTTGCCTTTTCTCGGGGAACGAATATATTGACACTTTTACCCTTTTTGGTTGGTCTGTGCTTGAGGGAGTCTCGGGATGGCTTACGTCTGTGAAGTGTGTGGCAAGAAGCCGGTGATGGGGAACCAGGTGACTCACCGCGGTAAGGCCAAGTACTTGGGCGGCGTCGGTACCAAGGTCACGGGGATCAGCCGGCGGGCGTTCAAGCCGAACTTGCAGCGAGTCCATGTCAGCATGAGCAACGGCACCCACAAGTCGATGCGGGTTTGCACCCAGTGCATCCGCAGCGGCGCGGTCACCAAGGTCGTGCGCTGCGCCCCGTTCAAACTGCCGACGCTGGAGTCGGCCGACAAGGCGGCCAAGGCCGGGCAGGCGACGAAGGGGAAGAAGTAGTTTCTCGCCATGGCTATCTCCCGCGAAGAGGTCGAAAAGGTCTCGCTGCTTGCGCGGTTGCGCTTGTCGGAAGAGGAACTCGACAAGATGACGACCCAACTGGGAGCGATCCTCCAGTACATCGAGCTGTTGGACGAGGTCGATACGACCGCCGTGAAGCCGATGGCCCATGCGCTGGACGTAGCCGACGTGTTCCGCCCGGACGAAGTCCGTCCGAGCCTGGACCGGGAAGAAGCCCTGGCCAATGCCCCGCACTGCGATGACGAGTGCTATCTCGTTCCGGCCGTGCTGGGCGATGGGTAACCGCGTATCACGTTTGCCGCGTCCGGCAGAGAGCAGCGATGTCGCTCATCGATTTGACCGCCACGGAACTGTTGGCCCGCCTGAACTCGGGCGCGGTCACCTCGGGTGAGGTGACCAAGGCTTTCTTGGACCAGATCCAGCGCCACGACCCGAAGGTCGGGGCAATCTTGCGGGTTGATGCCGAGACGGCTCTTGCCCGTGCGGCGGACGTCGATGCCCGCCGCCGCCAGGGCCAGCCGCTTGGCCGCCTGGCCGGCCTGCCGGTCGCCGTCAAGGACGTGCTGGCCACCCAAGGCGAGTTGACGACCTGCGCCTCTCGCATGCTGTCCAACTTCCGCCCGCCCTATGACGCCACGGTTGTCTCCCGGCTCAAAGCGGCCGACGCCGTCTTGATCGGCAAGACCAACATGGACGAGTTCGCCATGGGCGGTTCCACGGAGAACTCGGCCTTCCAGCTCACTCGCAATCCCTGGGACACGGAGCGGATTCCCGGCGGGTCCAGCGGCGGTGCGGCGGCCGCGGTGGCCGCCTCGATGACGCCGCTGTCGATCGGTTCGGATACGGGCGGCTCGATCCGCCAGCCGGCCGGACTGTGCGGCGTGACCGGGATGAAGCCGACCTACGGCCGCGTGAGCCGCTATGGGCTCGTCGCGTTTGCCAGCAGCCTCGATCAGGTCGGCCCGCTGGCCTGGACCGCCGAAGACGCGGCGCTGCTACTGGAAGTGATCGCGGGCCACGATCCCAAGGACTCCACGTCGATCGACCGTCCCGTCCCTTCCTACACGGCTTCGATCCGCCAGCCGCTGGCCAGCGTGCGCATCGGGATCGTGCGCGAGCACTTTGGCGCCGGCCTTTCCACCGAGGTGGAGCAGGCGGTCCGCGAGGCGATTCGCGTCTATGAGTCGCTCGGCGCCACGGTCAAGGAACTCTCCTTGCCGCACAGCAAGTACGCCATCGCCACCTACTACATCATTGCCCCGAGCGAAGCCTCGAGCAACCTGGCCCGTTACGACGGCGTCCACTTCGGCTACCGCACCGACGAAAAAGCGATGCAGGCCGAGCTGGAGGCCCAGCGCAAGACGCTCCAGCAGTCCGGCAATCGGGCGGCCTTGGCCGATCTCGACAACCCGCTGATCCGCATGTATCGCCGTTGCCGGGCTGAAGGCTTTGGGGCGGAGGTCAAACGCCGCATCATGCTCGGCACCTATGCCCTGAGTGCCGGCTACTACGATGCCTATTACCTCAAGGCCCTCAAGGTTCGTCGCTTGATCCGCCAGGACTTCGATCGGGCGTTTGAGGAAGTCGATCTGATCGCCGGACCCGTGGCCCCGACTCCCGCCTTCAAGCTAGGCGAAAAGATCGACGACCCGCTGGCCATGTATCTCTTCGACCTCTACACCGTGAGCACGAACCTCGCCGGCATCGCCGGGATCTCAATCCCCTGCGGCCTCAGTTCCGAAGGGCTGCCGATCGGGCTGCACCTGCAAGCGCCGCCGTTTGAAGAAGAACGGCTGTTGCGCGGGGCGCAGATGTTCCAGGAGGCGACGGATTGGCACCGCCGCCGGCCGAAGGGAAATTGAAGATTGAGAATTGCAAATTGAAAATTGAAAAATGCAAATTGAAAACTGACGTTTAGCCGCGGCACTTGTGCCGCGTGGTGATGGCGGTTTTGCAATAACACGGGAGTCAGTGGATCGTTTGCTTTGGCGCCAGACCAATGACGCCGGAGGAGTTGTCGGAGCGGTTGTTGGAGTCTGCGGCTCGGGTGGGGAAGGTGGTGGATGCGTTGCCGGGTACTCGGCTGGGACGGCACGTCGCTGGACAACTCGTGCGAGGCGGAACATCGCCCGCTCCGAACTATGAGGAAGGATGTGCCGCGGAAAGTCGAGCCGACTTCGTTCACAAGCTCAGCATCTCCCTCAAAGAACTCCGTGAGTCCCGCTACTGGATACGCTTGATCGCCAAAGCCGAACTCCTCCCCGAACCAAGAATGTCCAACCTGATCACCGAATCCACCGAACTCAGCAAGATCATCGCTCAATCGATTCTCACCGCCAAACAAAACGCCAAGAAGCTCAACTGACCCCCTCTCCAATTTGCATTTTTCATTTTTCAATTCTCAATTTTCAATTCCCCTTCGCCTTCCATGTCCCCAACCGCCTTCTACGACATCATCATCGGCCTGGAAGTCCACGTCCAGCTCCTCACGGAAAGCAAGCTGTTCTGTTCGTGCAGCACGAAGTTTGGACTTCCCCCGAACACGGCGACCTGTCCGGTGTGCATCGGCATGCCGGGCACGCTGCCGGTGATGAATCGGAAGGCGTTTCAGTTGTCGCTCAAGGCGGCGTTGGCGTTGAACTGCGAGATCGCCCGGTTTACCAAATGGGACCGGAAGAACTACTATTATCCCGACCTGCCCAAGGGATATCAGATCAGCCAGTACGATCTGCCCTTCAGCCACGACGGATACCTGCACATCAGCGACCCAAAGGGCCAAATTGAGCCCAAGGACATTGGGATCATCCGCGCCCATCTGGAGGAGGACGCCGGAAAGAGCATGCACGACGAGGTGGCCGGCAAGGCCGACAGCCGCATCGACCTGAACCGGGCCGGCACGCCGCTGTTGGAGATCGTCAGCCAGCCCGACATGCGCTCCCCGGCCGAGGCCAAGGCGTACCTCACGGAACTGAAGCTCTTGTTGAACTACCTGGGCGTTTCCGACTGCAATATGCAGGAAGGCAGCCTTCGGGTCGACGCCAACATCAACCTTCACCTCCATACGCCCGAGGGCAAGATCGCCACGCCGATCGTGGAAGTGAAGAACATGAACAGCTTCCGCGCTGTGGAACGGGCCCTGGCCTACGAGGCCCAGCGTCAGTTCGAGGTCTGGAAGGAGACGGGTCACAAGATGGGCGACGTGCCCAAGCAGACCCGCGGCTGGGACGAGACCGCCCAGGTCACCCGGGCACAGCGAGCCAAGGAAGAGTCGAGCGATTACCGTTACATCCCCGACCCCGACCTCGTTCCCGTGACGGTTACCGACGAGCAGGTTTACGAGGTGCGCCGGTCGCTCGGCGAATTGCCGGCCCAACTCCGCACCCGCCTGGAAGAGACCTACGGCATCACGCCCTACGACAGCGATGTGGTCGTCAATCAGGGGCGGGCACTGGTCGACTACTACATCGAAGTGGCCGAAAAGACGGGCGACGGCAAGGTGGCGAGCAACTGGATCCAGCAGGACGTGTTGCGCCACCTGAACGAGCAGCAGATGGGCGTGGACCAGTATCCCGTGCAGCCCGCCCAACTGGCCGAACTGATCAAGGTCGTCCAAGGCGGCCGGCTCACCACCAGCCGTGGACGCGAGGTGTTGGCCGCGATGATCGAGACCGGCCGATCGGCCGAGGCAGCCATGCAGGCCATGGGGATTGCGGAAGTCGACGAGTCGGAACTCGAAGGGCTCTGCCGTGAGCTCTTGACGGCGAATCCCCGGATCCTGGCCGATCTCAAGGGCGGGAAGGCCAAGGCGGTGGGAGCGCTCATCGGCCAGGCGAAGAAGAAGAACCCCAACGTCAACCCCGACCGCGTGCGCGAACTCTGCTTGCAACTGGCGGAAACGATGTGAGCATCATCACGTTGACCACCGACTTCGGCACGGGCAGCCCTTATGTGGCCGCCATGAAAGGGGTGATCCTCGCGATCAACCCGGCCGTCACGTTGGTCGACCTCACGCACGACGTCCGGCCTCAGGACGTGCGCCAGGGGGCCCTGATCCTGGAGGACGTCGCCGATTGCTTCCCGCCCGACACGATTCACGTGACCGTCGTCGACCCCGGCGTGGGGACTGACCGGGCGGTTGTGTGCGCACGTCTCGGCCGGCAAAGGCATGTGGCCCCCGACAACGGTCTTCTCTCTCGATTGGCCCGCCGCCATCCGCCTTCAGAACTCATCCGGCTGACCGAGCCTGCCTATTGGCGTCATCCGGTCTCGGCCACGTTCAACGGCCGCGACATCATGGCGCCCGCGGCCGCCTGGCTGAGCCTGGGCGTTGAACCGGCTCGCCTCGGCTCGCCCATGGAAAGGCTCGTCGACCTGGATTGGCCCGAGGCACGCCTCGGGTCCGGACGGATCGAGGGGCAGGTCCTCGCCGTAGACTCGTTCGGCAACCTGATCACGAATATCACGGCAGACCTGTTGGCCGAAGTGCCGCACCATCAGGAAACCCAGATCACCATCGGCGATCGTCAGATCGCCGGGATCAGTCACACCTACGGCAACCGTCCGGCGGGATCGCTCATCGCCCTGATCGGCTCCAGCGGTCGGCTTGAGGTGGCAATCGTGGGCGGTAGCGCCGCCGCGACGCTCCGGCTTGGCGTAGGGGCTCCGGCTAGGGTGCGGTGGATCTAAGGGCTATCTCAGGACACCGCGTTCTTCGCCTTCTCTGGTCACACCGCACCGATTCCTTCTCCTTCCGAGAGAGGGTTAGGGTGAGGGGAATTGCCAAGAGATACTGCCATTTCACTCCTCTCACCCCGGCACTCCCACCGGAGGGGAGTTCCTCGATAGTCTTTCCTCCCCCTTCCTCCTTCCTCCTTTCGCCACGTCAAATCGAGTTGAAATTGGGCCAGCCATTCTGCTAGGCTGATTCCTGGCAGCCTACAGAAGGCGAGCCCATTTGATCTTTGACAATTGACGCTTTCGGTAAAATGCCCTCGCGCTCGGCGTACGGCCCAACCCAAACGCCGCTTGGGGCTACGCGCATGGCCCGTGCTCCGCGCGGAGCACGGGCCGGGATTCATAGAGTCTCTCCAAAAAGCGTTCCTATGGGCTACCCTCGCCCTCGCAGCGGGAGAGGGTGGCGAGGAACGAGCCGGGTGAGGGCCGTTGGAAATATCGAGAAACCAGAGCTTTCCCTCCTCCCACCTCACTCCCCGATACCTCTCCCACTGTTCGGGCGAGGGGAGCCTTTCCGGACAGACTCTTAGATCACGGAAACCATCAGGGGGGAGGTAAACATAGGTGGTGCATGGCGGTCCGAACTACGTAGGAACCCATGAATTATGCAACACCTCCCCACTTTCGGGTTAGTTTACTTGCGTCTTTTCGCTCAATTGTAACTATCGATAGAACAGTTACTTGCGAATTTGCACCGCGACGCAAAATTTGCATCACAACACGTGGGGCTTTCCACAATTCTCTCGCTAAACCTGGGGGCAATCCGCGGAGTGCCGGCTGGCCGCGGAGGCGGTTTTCAGGATTATGCCCCCAGCGAGAGGAGGTAGGCTCACGCGATCGTCCGTGTCCCCTTTTTGACTCGACTTCTGCCAATTCCAGGGAGCCCAAACGAAGACAACGCTGGGAATTCCGAGGATTCGTGAGCTTCCTCGAAGACGCTGGGGGACTCGTCGGTGAACGCTACCGTGCAAAAAGTCGCTTGAGAGAAGCGTGGCCGATGGGCCTGCCAAAACCGCCCCAACCGTGGCATTCAGGAGCCCGTCGCCTCACAGTACAATCTCGCGACGGCCACTTCATTCTGGCTATTGTCTCGACCGCCTACTGCCTGCCGCCGACTGATGTCTGACCCAACCATCGAGCAACTCAAACAGTGGGACCGCCAGATCGTCTGGCATGCCTTTACCCAGATGGCCGAATATGAGCCGTTGATCCTCGAACGAGGCCACGGCTGCACGGTGGTCGACATCGATGGCAACGAGTATCTCGACGGAGTCAGCAGCCTGTGGTGCAATGTCCACGGGCATCGGCACCCCCGGCTGGATGCGGCGATCCGCGAGCAATTGGATCGCGTGGCCCATGTGACACTCCTTGGAGCGTCCAACCCCCCGGCCATCATGCTCGCCAAGCGGTTGGTCGACCTGGCGCCTGCGGGGCTGGAGCACGTGTTCTACTCGGACGACGGGACCACGGCCGTGGAAGTGGCCATCAAGATGGCCTTCCAGTACTGGCGGCAGCGACCCGAACCGCGGCCGGAGAAGACGCTCTATCTGGCCCTCGGCGACGCCTACCATGGCGACACGCTTGGGAGTGTCAGTGTCGGGGGCGTGGA
>JBDKTH010000972.1:0-2777 GCA_039680305.1 Thermoguttaceae bacterium
CCGAAAAAGGGTTGCAGGATGCTCGCGACCTTGTGATTGGCGAGGAGACCGCTTGTAACCTGCAACTCGAGGAATACGGGCGTCTGATCACAAACGCACAGAAGATTTTGAAGGAACGAAAGGCAGATGGAACACTTCTCCACCATGCCGAAAGCTTTGCGGACTTGGAAGCGTGGTTTACCGATCGGCCCCTTGCGCCCGCAACGCTCTTTGACCAAGAAGGCGAGTTCAAGGAAGCCCGCCGTGCGGAGATCGAACGATTGCGGCAGGCGATCGAACCGCTGAAGACCAAAGTCACGAACCTGATGATTCGGTTCTTGCGGGACTTCCCCGGGGAACGCGAGGACTTGGAACCACACGTCGATTACCTGGACAGCTTTCTTGAACTTTGGGCGCACATTGCGCGAGAGGATCTGCCTCGGCACGAGCAGCGATTCAAGGAGCGACTCAACGAGAAGGTGACGCACGAGATCGGCCTATTGAATGCTGCTTTGCGGACGGAACGCAACGAAATCGAATCGAAGATCAAATTGCTGAATGAGTCCCTGCGACAGTTGGAATACCGACCGGGGACGTTCATGCAACTGGAACCCAAGCCGGTACGGGATGCGGAGATCGCGGACTTCCAGAACTCGCTTAACGAGTGTCTCGCGGGCACCTTCGAGGGAACCCTGGAAGCCGACGAAGCCCGCTACTTGCGAATCGAGAAGCTCATTACCAAGCTTCGCGAGGAGCAACGATGGCAGGAAAAGGTTACTGACGTGCGTCGCTGGTTTGATTTCGTCGCCCGTGAGATTGACAGCGCTACTGGTGGTGAACGTGCCTACTACGAGGACAGCGCGGGTCAGTCGGGCGGCGCGAAGGCAAAGCTAGCCTTTACCATCCTGGTGGCTGCAATCGCTTACCAATACGATATCCCTTTGGATCGTCCAACGAGCAGCCGCTTCCACTTCGTGGTCGTTGACGAAATGTTCGCCAAGGTTGACGACCAATACGCCGACTACGCCTTGAGACTATTCCAGAAATTTGGCCTGCAATTGCTGATTGTGGCTCCGCTTGACGCCAAGGCGTGCGTCACCCAACCCTATGTGGGCTCCTACATCCACGTTGTTAAGGATGTGCTGACGAATCAATCGGAGGCTTTCAGCATGACCGCCCGCGACTTTGAAGAGGTCGTCGTCGAATCGGCCGGAAACCATCGGGGCAATGGGTCGTCCCGTCGAGTAGTGCATCCCCGCTAATGAGGCCTGACGCATGGCCTGAGAGCAGTTGAGTCGTGATTCAGCCTAAAGACATCCGCCGAAAAGCCGAGAACTTGTACCCGGACTACTTGCGGGCCTGGCTGGATGGGGATGACACGTTCGTCCCGAGGGTGATTCCCTCGCGAAAGACGTTCGATGCCAACAATCTCGCATTGGCCATTCAGGCAGTCCGTCGGCTGCGTGAGGGATCGAAGGAGGTAACGGGGTTTGGCTACACGGTTGAATGGCGGGAGGTGAATTCGCGGAAGTTTGGCCGCAACAGGTTTCCGTCGCGTATTCTGTTTGAAACTCCCAACGACCTTCTTCGATTCATTGGCAAACAACACGAATTTGCCATATTCTCAGATGCCGTGACACGACTGCGTGCTGCATTTCCGGTGTTGGAGAGCTGGGTTCGGTATAACGTGCGGACGTTAATAGAAGCCGCACCCGATCTGGATGGATTACTCAGCGTTGTCCAGTTCTTCCGTAACCATCCGAGACCGAATCGTTTTGCCCGAGAGTTACCGCTGCCCGTAGATACGAAGTTCATCAAACGCCACGAGGGAATACTTCGTGGGTGGTTCGACGTTGCGTTGCTGCCGGATACGATCCGGGCCGATGAAGAGCACTTCGAGCGTCGCTACGGCCTACGCTATGCGGAGCCGCACCTTCTCGTGAGGTTGCTGGACCCAGTCTTAGGCCGGGAACTCGGCTGGCCATGCCCAGAGCTTTCCATTCCATTGCATACGTTGGGCGCAATGGCCGTGCGTGCTGACCTTGCGATCATTGCTGAAAACAAGATCAACTGCTTGACGCTACCACCCTTTCCTCGTGCAATTGGGTTGGGTGGACTAGGGGGCAGCGTGGTGCTCTTGCGCTATCTCCCATGGCTCAGCAACATGCCGATTGTGTACTGGGGAGATCTTGATACCGAAGGATTCGGGATTCTTTCCTCGCTCCGCGCAGTCTTCCCGCAAGTCCGCAGCCTTCTAATGGACCTCAAGACAATCGACCGTCTGAAACACCTTGCAGTACTGGGTACTGGGCGAAAGCCAGACATCCCGCCGCACCTTACCGAAGTAGAGCAACTGGCTTATGTCTATTGCCGAGACGGGAACGTTCGTCTGGAGCAGGAGCGAATCCCGCAGAGTGATGTTTTGAACGAAGTGAAGTGCGTGCTTGGACCGGATCGATAAGCTAGCCCTGGGGGCAAAATCGAATCCTGCGGGACGCCGTCTGAATCAAACCGGTGAGTGCCAACTGCAAATGCAACAGCCATTTCACGGGAGTTCTTGCGTGCGATCTCGCCAGACCCCATAGATTCCCGAGCCTTCCCTGTCTGAGGCTCAAAAAACGCCGGACTCTGCGTGTTGAATTTGAGTTTTGCACCCACCAACCCGAGACACGCCTCTTGACAATAGTTACGCGTAGCTCAGGGTACAAGGAGTGAGTGAAGTGGACCCGTTTGTCTAGACCACGAAACACGATTTCTTAGATAGAGGGGACTGGCGGCCTGCGAGACCCTTCCCAGGT
>JBDKTH010000861.1:0-1786 GCA_039680305.1 Thermoguttaceae bacterium
TCCCCAATCCCAAATCCCCAATCCCAAATCCCAAATCCCAAATCCATGCCCTCGCTCCCCAATTGCCCCGGCCTTGAGAAAGGGGTAGATTGGACCGCTTTCCTCGACCGATGAAGTGGTTCGCCCATGACCTCAATTTCCCCCTCCAAGACGGTCAACGTCGCTGCTCGGCTGATCGCCACGGCCCAGAAAATGCCGGAGGCGGTGGCCGTCGTCCAACCGCTCGGGTATGACCGCCAGGGCAAACGGCAGTATCGGCACGTGACGTTCCGGGAGTTGGACGCCCGGAGCAATCGAATCGCCCGGGGCTTGCGAGCGATGGGGGTCGTGCCAGGCACGCGGCTGGCACTGCTGGTGCCGCCGAGCGTGGAGTTCGTGGCCCTGGTGTTTGGCCTGTTCAAGGCCGGGGCCGTGAGCATCCTGATCGATCCGGGGATGGGGCGGCGAAACCTGATCCGTTGCCTCAGCGAGGCCGAGCCCGAGGGCTTTGTGGCCATCCCGCTGGCCCACGCCATTCGAACCCTGCTGCGGGGCCGCTTCCCCCTGGCCCGACTGAATGTCACGGTCGGCCGGCGTTGGTTTTGGGGCGGCCCGACACTCGGTGAACTCCTGGGCCAGCCGGACTGCGAGTCCCAACTGGCGGCGACCGCCGAAGACGATCCGGCGGCGATCATCTTCACCACGGGGAGCACCGGGGCGCCCAAAGGCGTGCTCTACCGTCACGGTGCGTTCGACGCCCAAGTGGACGAGATCCGCGATTTTTACGGGATCCAGCCCGGCGAGATCGACTTGTCCTGTTTTCCGCTGTTCGGCCTGTTCAACGGTGCCATGGGCGTGACGGCGGTGATCCCGGACATGGATCCCTCGCGTCCCGCCAAGGTCGATCCGCGAAAGATCATCGAAGCGGTCCGCGACTGGCAAGTGACGCAGTCGTTCGGCTCGCCGGCGATCTGGAACCGCGTGGGCCAATACTGCCAGGACCATGGGGAGCGGTTGCCGACGCTTCGCCGCGTGCTGTCGGCCGGGGCGCCGGTTCCGGCCCATGTGCTGGAACGGATGAAGGGCTGCATTCACCCGGAGGGTGAAGTCCACACGCCCTACGGGGCGACGGAATCCCTGCCCGTGGCGTCGATCGCCGCGGCCGAGGTCTTGGGCGAGACGATCGCGAAGACGCGGGACGGCGGCGGGGTGTGCGTCGGCCGGAAGTTTCCCGGGATCGACTGGAAGGTGATCCGGATCGTCGACGGCCCGATCGCCACGCTGTCCGAGGCCGAAGCGTTGCCCGACGGCGAGATTGGCGAGTTGATCGTCCACGGCCGGGTCGTGACGCGTCGTTATGTCACACGCACCGAGACCAACGCCCTGGCAAAGGTGGCCGACGGGGCCGAGGTCTGGCACCGGATGGGCGACGTCGGCTATTTCGACGCGCAGGGGCGCTTTTGGTTCTGCGGACGAATGGCCCATCGGGTGCTCACCGCGCACGGGCCGCTGTACACGATTCCCTGCGAAGCGATCGTCAACCAACACCCGGCCATCTTCCGCAGCGCGTTGGTCGGCGTGGGCGAGCCCGGACGCCAGCGGCCGGTGCTCATCGTCGAACCGTGGAAAGGACAAATGCCGCCGGATGCCCAGGCCCAAGGCGTCCTGTTGGCCGAGGTCCGCCAGTTGGCCAAGCGGCATCCGTTGACCGCGGCGATCGACGATTTTCTTCTCCACCCGGCGTTCCCCGTCGACATCCGTCATAACGCCAAAATCTTCCGCGAAAAGCTGGCCGTCTGGGCGGCAA
>JBDKTH010000886.1:0-3812 GCA_039680305.1 Thermoguttaceae bacterium
TTCAGGGAGCAGGGAGCAGGGAGCAGGGAGCAGGGAGCAGGGCGAGGGGCAGAACCCTCGCGCAAGCGTCTCCTCAGAGTCCTGAACCCTGAACCCTTTGGCTGCGATGTGCGACGGATACCCTATCGCGACAAAGGCGGACGCCAGGAGCGGGGCTGGGGCTTGGGGCCGGCTGACTTGCCGTCGAGCTGGGACGCGAGCCACGCCAAGCCGTCGAGGTTGTCTTGCAAGCGGGCCTCGGCGTCCTCGCCGGTGTGGTTTAGAATGCCGATCGGCCCGCGGTAGTCGCTCGCCCGGATCGTGCGAAGTAGTTCGAGGTCGAGATCGCCTTGGCCGAGCGGGAGAATCTTCTGGCCCCGCTTGTCGCCGTCCTTGGTCATGCCGTTGAGGTTCAGGGCGTGGAGGTAGGGCATCATCTTCGTAAGCAGTTGGGCGAACCGACCGAGGTGGTCGTGGCCGTGGTGCAAGTTGTAGACGATGCCCACGTTAGGCAAGTTGAGACGCTGGAGGATGGCGATCTGGTTTTCCGGCTCGCCGAACCAGCCGCCGTGATTGTAGAGTTCCACGGTACAACCGATTCTTGCCGCCGCTTCGGCGATCGGACGCAGGCGGTTGGCCTCGGCCGCGACCCGCTGCTCATGCTGCTCGGGGGAAGTGACCGGCCCCCCGCCGCCCATCACCCAGAGCTGCGTGCGCACGTTGTGCCGCTTGAGCACGTCGAGGATCGCCTGGGCCTCGCGATTGAGCGAGCTGGGGAACCAGAAGGCGGTGAGTTTGATCCCGTGTCGCCGCAGGGCATCCAGTTCGGCGTCGAACGTTGGCACGTGCTCCGCCCGCCAGTCGTAGGCCAACTGGCGGATCCCCAGTCGCTCAAGCATCGCCGCGCGCTCTTCCGGCCCCCGCTTCTTGGCGTCAAAAGGCACGATGCACCAGGCCACGAGATTCTCGCGGGCAAACAGCTCGGCATTCGGGGCCGGGGTGGACTGTTGCGACATCATGCGCACGCCGTCGTCGGCGACGAGTTTTCCGGTCCGCTTGTCCCACCGGCGCGTGCGGACCTTCATCCGGTGGTCTTTGCCGTGGCACTCGGTGCAGGTCTCCTCGGCGTCGGGGGCCAGGAACTCGCGGTGCTCGTCCTGCTTCGAGAGCTTGTCCTTCGCGTGGCAGGTGATGCAGAAGGCGTTGATGTCGGCCTTGGCGAACATGCGCTCGGGCGGCGTCACGCCGTCCTCGTCGCCGCTGTGCTTGATCGACTCGCCGTGGCACTTCGCGCAGCCCACGCCCACCGGTTGGTGTACGCTGGTCAGCTTCTCCTCCTCGTAGTTCGTATGGCACACGAGGCAGTAGGAGTTGTCGGCCGGCTCGGCTGCGGCTGGCGTTGGAGGATCGGCGGGCAGCACGGTCGGTGTCACGAGCACCGCCACCAACGGAAGAAGAATCGTCATGAGGCCAAGCAAAGCAAGCAGACGCCGCATCACACATACTCCCAGTCTTTGAGCCACTGATAATCGTCGGGCAGCCGGGCCCACATCTCGTCGCCCAGCCGTTTGAGTTCGGCCCGCTCGGCGGCGTCCAGCTCGCGGCGTTCGCGCACGGCCGCGGCCATGTTGTCGACTTGCTGCGTGGAGATCAGGCCGGGAATTGGGGCGGTGATCGCTGGATTGCCGAGGATGTAGCGGATCGCCATCCGGGCCCGGCGGTTGTCCTCTTCGATGTGGGGGCTGTCGGGCGAGCCGTCGCCCTGGAAGATGGCGTTGCTGGCAAACGGTTTGATCCCCAGGATGCCCACGTCATGCTGCTTGACCGCGTCAAACAGGCTGTCTTGCGGCAGAACTTTCGACTTGGCCGTGTACGGCGTGCAGAGGACCTGGACCACGTCGGGATACTTTTCGATGAGCATTTTGGCCCATTTCCGGTCATGGGTCGACAGGCCGGTGAAGCGGCAGATACCCTTGCGTCGGGCGATGTCGAGGGCTTCGATCATGGCGTCGGTGTCGGCTTGGCTGTGCATGCCGCCGCGTTCCAGGGCCATCAACCGCCAGATGTCGGCGTAGTCGAGCTTGCATCGCTTCAGACCGGCCTCGAACAGTTCGACGAGCTTCTTGGCATTGCAATTCTCGGGCACGCGCAGCTCGCTGGCCGGATGGGAGTAGGCCAGGTACATCGCGTCGCGCCGGCCTCCGAGACCTTTGCAGTAGGTTTCCGGCTCGGCGTCGCCGGCGAAGTCGATCAGGTTGATGCCGACCTCGATCGAGCGGCTGACCACTTCATGGCGGTTCTTGAGGAACACGCCCATGTCGGCTTGGCTCTCTGGTCCGGCATAGGGATTGACGGCGCCTTTGGCCTTGATGACTTTGTCGACCCGTTTCCAGTGTCCGCCCAACGAGACGGCGGAGACCCAGAGGCCGGTCTTGCCCAGCCGGCGGTATTCCATGCCCGGCTGATAGCTGCGCGTGGCCTTGACCTCCGGCGGGACCTCGGCCGCGTAGGCCGGCACGATCGAGGGCGACGTGCCGACGGCCAACGAGGCCCCCGCCGTGATCGCTGTGGCGGTCTTGACGAACTGACGACGTGACAGGCGAGACTCGTTCATGGAAAGTCCTCCACGGATCATGGATTGCAGGTAACGGTCCAGGCGAGGCACATGAGCGCTCCCTCGCCGGTTTCACGCCCGCAGGGGCCATTCTAGCGAGCCGGGTCGGTGTTGGCATCGGGCCAGGGGCCTTCCAGCTTCTGCCAGCTCGGGGCCCGCACCTGGCTGAACAACGGGTCCTTGTTGATCGGATCCCAGCCGGGCACATGACGCGGCGCCGCACGCTCGGCCGACAACTTTTCCCATTCCTTCGCGTAGCCGGGTCCGCTTTCGACCACTTTGCGGGCCTGGTTGTCCCATTCATACACCTTGCCGTAGCGATAGCAGTCGGCGGCTAGGTTGATTCCCACGATGGCCGCCGCGCCGACGTCGGGTGGGCTGAAGACCATCGACGGGTCGTTCTTGGCGATGGCCTCGAAGAAGTTCTCAATGATCGGGACGTTCTTCTCGCCGTAAGCCGGCTGGGCAGTGATGTGCTGCGGTTTCAAGCTATTGTCGAAGGTGACCTGGGAACGCTCGGGCACGAAATCGAAGCCATCGCCGGTCCACGGGGCGCCGCTGAAGACGACCGTGCCGTGATGCCCTCGGATACAGATTTCCAGCGGCCGAACCGACGTGCACATTGAGGCCGAGACGATGATCTGCACCCCCTCGTTGTAGTCGATGACGGCGGTGGCCGTGTCGGGCACCTCGCGGCCGTCGAGTTCCAGGAAGATGCCGCCGGCGCCGACCACGCGGCGCGGGAATCGCAGGCCCGTGGCCAACAACAGATGGGTCAGCCGATGGACGAACAGGGTGGTCATCAACCCGGAGCCGAACGGCCAGTACCGCCGCCACTGGCGGAACACGGCCCGGTCGAAGGGCATCTTCGGCGCCAAGCCCCACTCGTGCCCCAGGAACATGTCCCAATCGACGTTCTTGGGATTCATCTCGGGGGTCAGCTTGTAGTAACGCCATTCGCCCATGCTGCTGTTGCGGTAATAATGGGTCTGGGCCTGAATGACCTTCCCAATGCCTCCCTGGCGGATGAATTTGTAGGCTTCGCGCCACCGTGGGTCGGCCGTCGCATGCACGCCGACCTGCATCACCAGGCCGCTTTTCTTCCAGGCGTCCATCACGGCGATCGCTTCCTCGACCGTGTGGGTCATCGGCTTTTCGCAGTAAACGTGTTTGCCCGACTGGAGGGCCTCGAGCGTCATCTTGGCGTGCCAGTGATCGG
>JBDKTH010000449.1:0-8436 GCA_039680305.1 Thermoguttaceae bacterium
CGCGGTTACTCCTGCGAATCGGCCATGCACTATCCGATTGATGAAACCCGCAAAGCCCTCTTCGAAGGCGCCAATCGAGCCAAGGCCGCTATCGGCGACTGCAAACCCTACAAGGTCTCGCTCCCCATCCAGGCCAAGAAGCAGTACCTCGTGCTCGGAAAACCCGGGACCGAGCCCAAGCTCGTGACCAAGGAAGGGACGATCGACGATCTGCGGCGTTTGCTGGACTTCTGACAGAGTCTACCGAACCAGCTTCGGCTCAGCCCAAACGCCGTGAATTCGATTCGCCCGCCCTTCCGACTGGCAACGGAGCGTGAGCGTCGTGGCGTTGCCCAACGGCACTTCCAACCGCTGGCCGGGCAACGCGGCACCAATCAGTTTCGGCGTGGAGGCGGCCGGCTTGCCGTCCAGCAGGATCTCGAAGGTATTGGTTCCTTCGGTGCCCAACTCGGCATCGTTGCCGGCATAGACGGTGAACGTTTTGAACACGCCCCGCGGCAGCAGGAAGGTGTACTCGGTCTTCCAGCCCACGCCATACCCCTTGGCAAACTCGCGCACCGAGCCGTCGGCCATCTTCAGCTTGAGCGGATGGCGGCCTAGCTTCGGCGGGTCGCTCATGTTGCGAGCATAGGCGCCCGAGGCGTTGGGAATCAGTTGCCCCTGGTGGTTGCGGTCGCTCCACGAGAACGCCGAGCCCCTTGCGGGCGTGCGATCGGCCAGGCTCACTTCAGCCGGCGGAGCGGTCTCCAGTCGCGACTGGGCAAGGCAGAGGACCGTGTTCAACACGTCGGCCACCAACCGCGTGCCGTCGGCCGCCGCCGTCACGCCACGAGCCACGAACTTCGCCTCGTCGCCGTCGGCCAGGGCCTGGAGCATCGGGATGAGCTGCTTTGACGATCGCCGGTTCATCGCCGCATGCTCTTCCAGCAGATTGAAGATCATCTCCTCCACCGAGTGCCCCAAGAGCCGCGGCTTATAACCCTCAACCGCCCGGCAAAGCTGTTGCTCGGTCATCGGGCAACCGTCGATCCGCGAGTGGAGCATCTCCTGGTCCACCTCGTCGGGCAGCGACAGGAATCGCTTGAAAAAGTCCATCTGCAGAAGCGGCGGCCCCTGCTCGGGCACGGCGATCTCGCCGTGCGCCATGTGGCACGGGCATGCGCTGTCTTCCAGATCGTGGGCCACGCAGCCGAAATCGTGCATCGCCTCGCTCGTCTTGCCGGCCTGCAAGATCGAAACAATCTGAGGAAGGTAGGCGTCGAACACCATCTTGTTTCGCTCCAGCGACCCGGGAATGTGCAGCGATACCTTGGCCTCCGGCGGGAACTTGACGATGTACGGAGCGGCATCCGGCGCCTTGGCGTCGTCGGGGAAGATGCAGTAGCGATCGATGAACCCCTTTTCTTCGGCCTTGATCGTTTGCCGCTGCCAGTCGGGCAAGAGTTGCACGGAGACTTTGGTTAACAGCGAATGGATCCCCCAAGCCCGAGCGGCCTGGGGCGAACCGATCAGTGTCGAACAGATCACAAGCACGATGAACGGCACGGCGAAGCGCTTTCTCGAAAGCATGAGCGGATTCCCCTCGTCAGTCGGTTGGTCTTCCCAGGTGCGGCTGCCCGCCACTGGCCAGTATACCCAGGGCGCAGCCCCGTGGAAACCATCGACGGGCGTTCTCACTTCCCCGCCGACGAAACCCGCACCTCGTCGACCGCCACGCTCGCCCGGCGGACAAGGAACCCGCAGGGCTAGCCCGTGGCGAGGGGAATGGAGAACTGGGCGATGCCATCGAGATTTAAGGTCCACTGGTCGCCACGACGATCGACGCCGAAGCGGTGCATGTTGCCGTCGTTGAACCAGTCGCCCACCGCTTCCTGGGTGTTGGAAACCACGGTGTTGCCGTCCACCGAGCGCACCAGTTGAACCCGGTTGGTTGCGCCGCCGTGGTTCTTGGCGATCCCCATCTGATACTCCACCGCGGTGTAGTTCTTCGCGTCGGTGTAGGCAAGCAACAGGCCGACCGAGTTCGCCGGCGTGCCGAACCGGCCCGTGAAGCGATAGGAGAACGTCGCCCCGTCGCTGGCGGCTGGCCAGAGGGCAAAGGCAGCGTCGGCGGCGAGGTCGCCCTGG
Organism: Thermoguttaceae bacterium; assembly: GCA_039680305.1. Classification (GTDB taxonomy): domain Bacteria; phylum Planctomycetota; class Planctomycetia; order Pirellulales; family Thermoguttaceae; genus JBDKTH01. The sequence goes on from JBDKTH010000449.1 coordinate 2,128, forward strand.
TAGAGGTAACTGGTTTTCGGTGCGTCGATCGCAGCAGTCTTCGTGGTGACGAAATAGAGGTGTCCGCCGGTCGGGCTCGACTTGGTCTCGTAGAACACCGTACCGATGGTCTGGGCGTCGAGTTGCACGCTGGCCACGTAGGATCGGTCGACGCCGACGCTCCGCGTGCCGTCGAACAGGTCCACGCTGTTCTCAATCTCCCAGGTCTGGCCGTGATCGCGCGACACGACCAGCCGCTCGTTGCGTCGCTCGCGGAAGGAGAAGCTGGCCGCGAGCCATCCGTTGTCAAGCCGGATCAGGTCGGCCGGGGTGAACTGCGAGGGGATGCCGCTGTTGCGCGGCTTTGACCAGGTGCGGCCGTTGTCCGTGGAGACGAGCTGAAACAACTCCGGGTCCCAGTTCGAGCGGACCAGGGCGATCAGGTCGCCATTGGCCGCGCGGACCACGGCCGTCTCGTCGGCCAACGCCCGCTTGCCGCGTTCGGTGGCGGCGATTTCCTCAAACCTGCGTGTCTTCGGATCGAAGATCGCAAAGAACGACGAGGCGGTCGGCGAATGGGTCGACTCGGAGTAGGGAATCAGCCAACGGCCATCGCCCAGGTCCAGCGCCCGGCTGCGTGTGTGAACGTCTTCGGTCCGGCTCACCTGGATCGGCACCGACCACGTGCGCCCGTCGTCGGTGCTCGTCGAAAGCCAGGCGAAGTGGTGCTTGCCGCGGAGGTACTTGTCGAAAATGACGCAGAGCGTGCCATCGTCCATCGTCGAGATGGCCGCGTTGCGGTCGTCCATCGTCGGGTCGTCGATCACCAGCTCGGGCTGGCCCCAGGTTTTGCCGCCGTCGGTCGAGCGCACGAGCATGATCCGGCCATCGTCAGGCTTGCCGCTGGCATGCGTGTAGCCTTCTCGATAGACGATCAGCAGCGTGCCGCTCTTCGTCTTCGCGATCCCCGGGAAGGCGACGTGGTTGGTCGAACGGACGGCCACCACAGGCTTCTCCCTCGCCTGCGCCTGGGCCAGCGACTTGCGCTGCCAGTCGCCGCCCACAAACCGCCAGCCGGCTGGGAGTCCACTCGACGTGCCCGCCTCGAAGATCGTCTCTCCAGCATAGGTGCGGTTAACGCCAAACAGGCCGAAAACGAAAACCATCATCGCAACAAGATGCAGTCTCATGGGGAGGCTCCATTCAAGGGTGGGCGGATCGAGTTGGGGACGGGACGTCCACATCGAGGGTTGGCGTCTGCTCCGAGACGTCGCGTTTTGCCATGTAGTTAAGGAAGCACGTTCGGCTCGCCGACATCGCGGCTGGCCGTGGACTTGTACAGTGCGATGTCGACGTTCTCCGAAACAAACCCCACGCTGCCGTCGCACTTGGCAAACACCGCGCCGCCCGGGTGAAAGCTGCTGAACGAGTCGTCGTTAAAGCTGGGCGAGGGGAGGTTGATCCCGAGGGAGATATTCTTGGCGCTTGACATGCCATCGGGATTAGTCGTGCCGAAGCCAATTCCCCGCACCCAGCTGGCGCCGTCGCCGCCACCGGGCGGCCCGTAGCCCGTCGATGGAAGAGCGATCTCGCCCAGGGCCAGTGTGTTACTCGTGCCGTCGGTGATGTCGGCGAAGCGGACCTTGGAGTTCTTCCCGAGCACGCCGCTTGTGGCAAATCCGCCGTTGGCGCCGATGTTGTCGAATGCGTAGGTCTTGCCCGACGGATCGGTCCCCTTGGGCCCGGCTACGCCGTAGTAATGCGACGTGTAGGTCTGCCGCCCATCGACGAGCGTACTGCTGCCATGAGTGGCCAGTTCCTGCTTCGCGCTGGGGCACATGAACGTGTCGATCCGATTCAGGGCGTGAATGTTCTTGTTCGGCCCCTCGCGGTTCGAGCCGCCGTTGAAATCGCCCAGGCTGAAGCTGAACTTCGCATAGAGGGGCGATTGCTCGATGTAGGGGAGGATCAGCACGTTCCAGGAAAGCCCGTTCGAGACCAGCGCCCCGGGCGGCAAGACCTTGTGCGAGTCGTGATAATCGTGCAAGGCCAGGGCAAGCTGCTTGAGGTGATTGGTGCACTGCATCCGTCGCGCCGCTTCGCGCGCCGCCTGCACGGCCGGCAGCAACAAGGCGATCAGGATGCCGATGATGGCAATGACGACCAGAAGTTCCACCAAGGTGAAACCTCGCAAGGGACGCTGGCTGTCGCTACTGCGGACGCTGCACATAGAAACCTCCCTGGGGTTATCTAATGTGTAAGCTTCAAGATGACTTGGGACGACAAATCCGCCACTTTCGCCAACCATGGGCGGCCAGGCACAGGCCGCCGACGCCCAGCAGGGCCACGGCGCCCGGCTCCGGCACCGCTTGATCAAAATACGTGCCCCCGCCCGCATTGCCAGTGATCCGAATGCGGCTGACGCCGCCCGCCGTCGCGGAATAGAGCGGCAGGTCGGAGGCCGTCTGGCCGTTCACGGTCATCGCATAGGAATTGGCGCCGATGACATAATCGAGTTCCATCTTCGTCCACTCGCCCGGGGCAAAGGGTAGGCCCGTCGAGAGGAGCACGTTGCCGGGCTTGAAGACCTTGATCGTCTTTGCCGACGTATCGGCCACGACGTGGGCCAGGTGATTCCCTCCGTCGAACAGCCCAAAGATCGCCGGCAGGTTCACCCCCGGGAGCACGTTGACCATCATCTCCCAATGAATCTGCTCCCCGGCATGGCCGGCCAGCGACTGCGCCTGCACGAGGTCTCCCGTGAGGGCGTTGAAGGTCCCTTCGCGGTTCATCCGCAGATAGTTGAGCCCCTGCGCAGGACCCGGATCAGGGCTCAGCAGCGAATCGGTCACCTGGCCCATGGCTGCGGTGGATTCGGTGACCGTCCACGTCCCGATCCGGGCAATCGGATCGTAGTCGCCCGAGGCATCCGGGTGCACGGCATGGCTGACGTTGATGCCGACCCCTTCGAAGTCGTCGAAGAACAGCAACCGACCGGTGGTGACGTTGGTGATCATCACCGCTTGGGCGGCAGGGCCGAGCGATAGGACCAGCACCACGGCTAACAGAAACCCTCGTCGGTCGAGTGGAAGCATCGCACACCCTCCCTTTTCCCTTGCGGGCAAAACGCCGTCGCCGGAACCATCGAAAACGACAGCTCGGCTCTCGCAGTTAGGGCCTTGTCACTCAGGTCTCTTCGAGTCGCAAACTCCCCGTAATCATCAATCGGGCCAGCCGCTCCGCCGATTTGCGCATGTCGGCCCGCGCCTTCTCTTCCGCCTCTTCCGGGCCCTTCGCTTTGATCAGTTCGAGCAACTTCAAGTGGTCCGCCTGGACGCTCCGCAAGTAGGCCGTGGCCTCTTCCGGATGCGACTTCAACTGGCTGACGTGTGAAGGATGGGGATAGACGAAGAACAGATACCGGCACTCGGTGACCAGCAGCTTCAACTGCTCGCTGACCCGGCTGTTGTGGCTGGCTTCGGCCAAGGCCAGATGGAAGTGGTAGTCCAGGTCGGGCCACTTTTGCGAGTTGAGGTTCGTAATCTCCCGCTCTGCCTGCTCGCAGATGATCTCCAGACGCGTCAGGTCGGTCGCCGTGCCCACGCGGGCCGCTGCGGCCGCCGCGACGCCTTCCAGCGCTTCGCGGTACTCGTATAACTGGCGGACCTCTTCGACGGTGTACTCGCGCAGCCGCACGCCCTGGCCCTTCCCGCCGCCGATCAGCAGTCCCTGGCCGACCAGCTTGGCCAAGGTCTCGCGCACCGGCACCCGGCTCACGCCCAGGGCCGAAGCCAACTCCTCTTCGACCAGTTTCGCCCCGGGCGCAAAGCGGCCGCAGAAGACCATGTCCACGATCTGGTCATAGAGGGCATGTGGTTTTCGAGCCACCGGCGTCGTGCCCATGGTCGCGTCTACTCCTCGCCTCGTTGAGGGACGTTCGAATACAATAGCGTACTAGTGTAGACGACAGTATACATTTGCATGCGCCCGAAAAGCAATACGCCGTCCCACGGAAAAAAACTGGAAAGTGGGCCAGGCGATCTGCTAGGATCGCCCTTGGCAGCCCTCGGCTCGCCGCTTCGCTCTTTGGCAATTGAATCGTTCTCAAGACGCACATCGTCGGGCAACTGGGAGATGATGCGCGCGGTCCCCTTGCCGGCTTGGGGCAAAACGGAGCGTTTCCAGACCCATTGGCGTTCCTGGAGAATCGCACCATCAGGGGTAATGGAGTTTCTAACCCATATGGGCTATGAAAGGCCGAATTGTGCAACACCCCGCCAATGGTGACACATAGACTTGCGGTTTTCGGCGAGTTCAGAAACTCAAGATAGCCTTTGCTTTGCCGATTTGTGCAACGCCCGAGATTGTGCAACAAAACCCTCGGGGCTATCCACAATTTTCCCCCTCAACCTGGTGGAACAGAAGGCCGGGAAATGGTTGCATTGGGCCAGCCCGGCTGTTGTCTGGGAAGTCGCGGCCCCAGAGACGGAGTCGGACGTAGCGGGCCGACGCCGGTCGGGCCAAGGCCTCGATCTGGCCGACGCTGGCAGCGCTGCTCTTGGCGACGATCTGCCCGTTGCGGTAGAGCCGTGCCTCGCCGGTTTCTTCCGAGTAGGTGGCGGCCACGTGGGACCACTGGCCGACAGCCAGCGGGTCCGGGTCGCGCAATTGCCCCGGCCCGATGATCAGACGCAGGTGGCCTTTGGGATGCGTGTCGAGCATGAAGCCATCGTTGCCGCCGATCGTCTGGCGGTCGAAGATCCGCATGTCGGCCGCTCGCTCCGGCTTGATCCAGGCTTCGAGGGTCATCGCCCCGCCAAGTTCCAGGCTCTCGCTGCGAGGCGACTGAGGATAACCGGTTCGCGAAACGACAACCGCCTTGCCGACCTTGCCTGGTGCGAGAGTGACGGTGCCCTGGACTCGCAAGTCGTTCCCCTTGCCGGAGTCATCCTTCAACACGCCTTCGCCCAGCGTCTCGAACCGGTAGCGAGCCACCAGTCCCAGGTTGGGATCGGCCACCGTGAGCAGGGAACGCCGTCGCACCCCTTCCGGCGTAGATTGCGCGAAGGGGCCGGGGTGAATTGACACCCGCTCCCTCGAAGGGAATACTAACATCGATCGATTTGACCGCACCTCTTGAACGAAGGTCACCGAATGACTACCCGGAGACTCCACTTGCTCCCCTGGTGCACATTGCTCGCCCTGTGCACCATGACCGCCACCGCCGCCGAGCCGACGTTCTTCCCGAACGCGGCGACCGTCTACGTTCCGCGGGGGACGGCGCAGTTGCTCAAGCCGTATTTGCCGGCCGGGGAGACCGCGAGCGACAACCTCCGGTTTGTCGTCGAGACGCCGGCCTATCTCAAGTTCGTCACGGTGGAGCCGGGCGTTGGCAGCCCGCCGGCGCGGGTTCGCCACGAACCGGGAGACGCGCGCGAGGGCGTGGCCTATGTGCGGAATGTGCTCGAGTACGACCGCTTCCCGACCACGGGGTTCGAACTGTCGATCTGTTGGATGGACGACCACGGCACGACACTCAGCTACCAGCCGGCGATCGCCCAGGGCGGGACGTTCGACTGGCGGCGTCTGATGGGCACGGTCCGCTCGCCCAAAGGGGCCCGGCAGGCCCGGCCGCTGATCATTAAGTGGCAGAAGCGAGGGATCGCTGGGACCTTCTGGGTTGACAACGTCGTCTTCCGCCGGGCCGACCGCCAGGACAACCTGTTGGCCTTCGGCACGTTCGACGAGCCGGAGTGGAAGTCGGCCTACCTGAAGTCCGAGGGCAAGGACGGTCGCCGCTGTGCGAAGTTCGTCTGCCCGCCGGAAGAGGCCGAACGCCAACATGCCCTGTGGATGGATCCCAAGCTGAAGTCGGTCGCCGTGGAGCCGGAAACGGACTACGCGGTGGAACTGGACCTGAAGGCCGAGAAGCTCGGCGCTGCCGGCCAGCTGCATATCGCCTCGCTCCTGTTCCGCGCCGACGCGGCCGCCCCCGAAGGACGCGGCCGGCTGTTCACCTATCGCCTGTCGGCCGACAAAAAGCCGATCGTTCGACCGACCGAATTGGTGATCCTGCCGCCGCTGAAGAACGTGCGGCCCAAACAGGCGAGGATCGCTCCGTGCCACTACACGACGATGTACGCCGAGAAGGTGGCCGAGGCCTATGCGGAAAACGCCTGGCAGAGCGGCGTCAACTGGACCTACGGAAGCGTGCACAACAACGTGGTGTCGATCCTCCAGCCGCGAGGGCATCGCGTGTGGCTCAACAAGCCGGGAGAGCCGTTTGAGGCCCACGGCAAGGCCGGAGATTTTGTGAAGGATCATCCGGAG
>JBDKTH010001020.1:0-7190 GCA_039680305.1 Thermoguttaceae bacterium
CTCCGGATCGTTCCCGGCAAGGAGCGGCTCGGCCCGGAAGTGTATGAGCTGACGGTTCAGAAGGACCGCGTGCTCGTCGAGGCGGCCGCCGAGACGGGGGTGTGCTATGGCGTTCAGACGCTCCGCCAACTCCTGCCGGCCGCCGTCGAGAGCGAGTGCCTGACGACCGGCGTCGTCTGGAGCGTGCCGTGCCTGCGGATCGAGGACAAGCCGCGCTATAGCTGGCGCGGCATCATGCTCAATCCGGGCTTCAACTTCCTTACCAAGGAATTCGTCAAGCGGCACATCGACGCGATGGCCTGCTACAAGCTGAACCGGCTTCATTTGCACCTGGCCGACGCCGGCTGGGCGTTGGAGATCAAGAAGTATCCCAAGCTGACCGACCCTACCAATCGCCGGCCGGTCACGGAGCGCTGGCGCAAAACCTATGGCAAGTGTACGTTCGGATTCTACACACAGGACGAGATGCGGGAACTGATCGCCTACGCGGCCGAGCGGCAGATCACGATCGTTCCCGAAATCGAGGTCCCCGGCCACGCGACCGGCGCGATGGCCTGCTATCCGGAACTGGCCTGCCCGACCTGGCCGGAGAAGATCGAGAACGCCACGACCTACATGTCGTATCCCTGCGTGTTCTGCGCCGGCAACGAGAAGGCGTTTGCGTTTCTCGAAGACGTGTTCACGGAGGTGATCGAACTGTTTCCCTCCCCGTGGGTGCATATCGGCGCGGATGAGGTCCGCAAGGACCATTGGAGCAAGTGTCCGCTGTGCCAGAAACGGATGAAGGAGGAGGGTTTGAAGAACGTCGACGAGCTGCAAAGCTACTTCGTCAAACGGATCGCGGCCTTCGTCAACAGCAAGGGGCGGCGGGTCATCGGGTGGACCGAGATCCTCGACGGCGGCTTGCCGCCGGGCGTCACGGTCCAATCGTGGCTCGATACGAACCACAAGACCTACCCCGAGGCGGCCGCCGCGACCGCCACGGCGGGGCACGACGTCATCATGTCGACCCACGGCAATTGCTACCTGAACTACCTTGGGCTGTCGCTCGAGAAATGCTATGCCTTCGAGCCGACGCCGCCCGGACTGACGCCGGAGGCCGCCAAGCACATCGTCGGACTGGAGCCCTGTCTGTGGGGCTTCCCCCAACACCGGACCGATGAGCTGGTCTTCCCCCGCCTGTGCGCCTTTGCCGAGGTCGGCTGGTCGACCAAAGACGCCCGTGACTGGAACGATTTCAGCAAACGCCTCAAGCCCCACGGCCGGCGATTGGACGAGATCGGCATCGACTATCACCGCGTCCCGGCCGTCTGGGGCGGCAAGTAGCCGTCGGCGATGCCAGCGTCGCCGCTAGTCAACTGATTGCTTTTTGGCACACGCTGAGCTAGGATCAAAGGCGGAACGAGGGGAGGCAGCACACGTCTTCAACACGCGTGCCCGTGGATGCGCGACGTCCATGGTGCACGGGAGACTAGGCTGCCTGAGGGCCATTCGGCTCGGCGGCCATTGCACGGGGAGGATCGGTCATGCGCCCTCGCCAGTGTGGTGGTTTTACGCTCGTGGAACTGTTGGTGGTCATCGCCATCATCGGGATCTTGATCGCCCTGCTCTTGCCGGCTGTGCAAGCCGCCCGGGAAGCCGCCCGGCGCATGCAGTGCTCCAACAATCTCAAGCAATTGGGATTGGCGTTGCACAATTACCATACGGCCGTCAACTGCTTCCCGAGCGGCTCGCTGTACGGCCCGGCCTCGGGCGACCTCCCCCCGGGCCTGCTAGGCGCGCTGTTGCCTTACCTGGAACAGCGGCAGGTGCACGACAAGCTCAATCCATGCGCGACGATCTACACCGGCACGAACCTGCAGATGGGGCGGGTCGTTATCGGCGGCTACCTCTGCCCGAGCGACGGCAAGCAGCCCTACGACCCCTTGATGACGCCCGACCAGCTGCCGGTCAGCAACTACGTGGGCGTGACCGGGGCCGGACGCAATAACAAGTTCGTCAACCTGGAGGACTCCCACTGCGGCGACTATTACACCGACGGGATGTTTTTTCCCAAGAGCTACACCAAGGCCCGGGACATCACCGACGGCACCTCCCATAGCCTGGCCATGGGGGAGCGGATCTACCAGTTGCGGGCCTGGATCAAAGGCGCGTTCTTCGAAGGCAGCCCCACCCAGAAGATCTGCGTGTTCGCCGCCAAAAACATCCGCTGGCCAATCAACTCCAGTTCCACCGCGCTGCACTATGATGGCGGCGCGGGCACCGACACCTGCCTGTTCAACGACCTCTATTTCGGCAGCCGCCATCCGGGCGGAGCCCAATTCCTGTTTGCCGACGGCGCGGTCCATTTCATGGCCGAGACGCTCAGCCTGCGGATCTTCCAGGACCTGGCCACGATCGACGGCAAGGAAGTCGAGCAATGGTCGCCGGAGTAATCGGAGAGGAGCCTATGAAGTCTTCCATCGCCCTGCTGCTGGCCCTCTCCCTGTTGGTCGGTTGCCGGCCATCGAGCGAGCCGACCTATCCGGTGACGGGCACCGTTCGCTACCGGGGCAAACCGTTGCCGCTGGGCGCCGTGTTCTTCGTGCCTGAAAAGGGACCGATGAGCGGACCAGCAACAATCGATACCCAGGGCCGCTATCAGCTCGAGGCCGTGGCCGGCCAACACGCGGTCGGCGTCGTCGCCATGCCCCCGCGCACCGGCGGACGCCCCGATTCGCGGGCCGAAGGCGGCATGGATTGGAGCAAAGCCCCTCCGGTCAAATCGCTGATTCCGGCGAAGTACAACCGCTACGATACCTCGGGCGTCTCCGTCACCGTGGAGGCCAAAACGACCAACGCGATTGACCTCAATCTGAATTAGGTCACAGCCCCCCCTCCGATTGGAAGAGGGGGTCACACTCAGATATAGGGAAACATTTGACTGTCATAACCCCCGCAGTCAGAATGAAACAAAAACCCTGAACACACCCCGCGGATGAGAGTCATGCGAATCTGCCTGGTATCCATGGTGGCATTTCTTCTTCTCGGCGTCTCGAACGCCTTCGCCGCCGTCGTCGGCTACTGGCAGTTCGATGACCGGAGTCCTGGCTGGACGGCGGACGTCGTGGTCAGTCAAGTAGGCGGTCCGAGCCTCGATGGGACAGCCTCGGGAGTCAATGGCGGGGCTGCGCCGACGTTCAGCGCTGACGTTCCGGGCACCGTGATCACCGATGGGCTAGGCGGCCCGGTGATCAATGCCGGTGAGAACACCGCTTCTCTGCGCTTCGTCAATAGCGGCGACGCCAATTCTGGCGTGGGCGGGCAGGTGTCGATTCCCGATGTGTTGCCCTCGCTCAAGTTGCGCGACTTCACCATCGAAGCGTTCATCAAAATCGACCGACACGTGAACTATCCGTCGATCGTCGGCAAAAGCCGCGACGGCAGTAGCCCGACCTGGCTGCTCGATACCAACAATAACGGCACACTCCGCGCGCGGATCGACAGCCAGCCGCTAGGCGGGCCCCAGGACTATAGCCAAGGCTATAATCAGGGGATCAGCACGTTGTCAGATCTTGAAGACGAACAGTGGCATCATGTGGCAGCGACATACCTCGATTCCACGCAAAAGTTCACGCTCTACGTCGATTACGTGCTACAAACGCAAGCGACGACTATTAAGCCGATCGTCTACACAGACAATCCCCTGCTGATCGGCCAAGGGGGCGGCGGGCGTGCGTTTGATGGTTGGATCGATGAAGTCCGCTATACGTCGGGCGCTCTTGCCCCGGACGGGTTCCTGCGAGCCGCCTTTCCCGAGCCCTCCACGGCTGTTCTGACCGCGATCGCGTTGTTGGGGTTTGGCCTCTATCGCTGGCGAGCGAGGACGGTGTAGCCAATTCTCGCTGGCCAGGGCGCGTCATTTGCACAAGGGAATCCCTGATCGGGGTCCTCCGGGTGATGTTTTTCGGCGTCCAGTGGTATCGCCGAGGCGGCAGTCCCTGACGTTTCTACGATCCATGCTGGAAGGCGATCGAGCCGGGAAATCCACCGGACTTCCTCACAGTAAGGGCGTCGACCCGTGAACTGTGTTTCGGATCCTTCGCGAAGGGGATGCGATGGCTCCAGCGGCCCCCAGTCCTTCGGGTCCGCGTCACTACAACCCGCGTCAACCGCTCGCCGCGGCTCAAGAGCCCCACGGTTTGTGACGACCAAAGGTGGAGGGATCGCCCAAGGGTAAGCAATACTTGCCCAAGCGGTATAATGGCGGGAGTGCAGAAAGCGGGTCAATCCCCGGTCTGTTGACGGGGTGAAAACCCGGTGCTAGGATCAGAAGACGATGGTGACCGCGCTGCTGTCCTACTTGCTGTGGGGCGCCGTGCTGCTTGGCCTCGGGCCGGCAGACCACGACGCCTGCTTGTCCGCGAGCTTGGCTCGCGGAGAGGCGAACTCAGCAGGCGGGGAATCGGCGAGGGCGCCAGGAGCGGTTGCGGAGCTTTGTGTCCCGGCAGAAGAGGACATGACGTGTGAAAACAGCGCGACCGGCGATGACTGGACGCCGATCGCAGGCAACACCGTCGAGGAATTGCCGTTTGCCGGGAGGGTCGTGCGACCCCGAGTGTGCTCCGTTGGCTCCACCCTCCAGTCCCAGGGCATTCGCTTGCAGATCTGAATGGGCCGCTACGTTCTGCGGAGTCTCAAGCGTGCGCCGCTGGCTGAACGCACCGATGGGAATGTGCGTGATGGTTATGGTGAAGACGGGATGCGTAGGGATCGGTCCCGTCGCGTTCAGTTCGGTTGCGTCCGTTTGATGCCCGCCGAAACCGGCGACAGGCGAAGTTAAGTGCGCCTGCCGTGGATCGGGTTTCGGTTTGCAGTTCTCCATTGAGTTATTGCCTGCCGAGTACGTAGCGAACGAATGTCCATCGAACCGTCTGCTTTTAACCCGTCGGACGACGTGGCCGATGATGCGCCCACACTAGGGCCCGGACCGAGCGTGACCTCGATCCTGGACGGCATCAACCGGCCGGAGGGTCGTCCGCGCGACCGCAATCGCTCGCCCCGGTCCCTGGAGCCGGCTTGGGAGGCGATGGACCTGGAACCGCGCCAGGTAATCGCCGAGATCAAACAGGTCTTCTCCCCCCTGGAACGCGAGTTGGTTGGGTTTGGCCCCCTGCTCACGCAGGCCATCTTCGCCCTGCTCACGCGGGAGAACCTCCTGGTCTTCAGTCCCGCGGGGACCGCCAAGACCCTGTTTGCCAGCTCGCTCTTCAGCCGGATCAGCGGGGCGCGGATCTTCGACACCCAGATGTCCAAAGGGACCCTGGCCGAGGAACTCTTTGGCTCTGTCGACATCGAGCAGATGAAGCGGGGCCGTGTGGTGCACACCACGCAGGGCACGCTGGTCGACGCCGACCTGGCCTTTGTCGACGAGTTCTTCGACGCCAACGACATGGTCCTCCGCGCGCTGTTGGGAATCTTCAACGAGCGGATCTTCAAGAAGGGTTCGCAACTGGAAAAGGCCTGCTTGCACACGGGCATCGCCGCGGCCAACTACCTGCGGGCCACCGACGTCACCGAGGCCGTGCTCGACCGGTTCCTGTTCCGCGCCTACGTGGCCCCGGACTACAGCCCCTTCACCCTGCTGGCGATCGACCAGGCCTTCACGCGCCACTACGGCCGGCCGGCGGTCGTGGAGGAGGAGCAGCAGATCCCGCTGGACCACCTCACCTACCTGGCCGACATCGTGCGCGGGTGTGTGCCTGGCCGCCAGATCCGCGTGCCGCCGCACGTGTTGTTCTTGAAGAACGTGCTGCTGAACCGCTACCGGGAACTGGTCAGCCAGGCCCCGGAGAACGGCAAGAAGAAGCCGCTCTATATCAGCCCGCGCACCTATGCCAAGTCGCGGATCGTGCTCAATGCGGCCGCCTTGCTCCGCGGGCGCATGGAGGTCACGGCCGAGGATCTCGCCCAGCTCAAGTACATGGTCACCGTGGTCGGCGGGCCGGAAGAGCAGACGCACAGCTTCGAAAAAGCACTGAGCGAAACGCTCCTGCGGGTTCGCGGGGCCGACCTGGAACACATCGACAACCTGATGGCCGCCAACGAGCTGGCCGAGCAGGTGATGGCCCGTGTGCGCGACGGCGAAGAACTCCACTGCACCAGCTTCCTCCAGCGATTGCTCCGCTTCTTCGGCCTGAAGAGCGACGGCGAGATTACCTTTGAGCATGTCCGGCGTTTTGTCGACGGCATCCATCCCGTGGAAGAACAGGTCAAGAACCTCAAGCTCGGAGTGCTCAAACGGGTCCAGGAACTGACCCGCCGAGTGGACCAGCCGGACTTTGGACTCCTCAGCTAACGCGGCAAGCCAGCAATGGACCTCGCCAGCCAATCCATGCCGGCCGAACCTGGCGATCAGGCGAAGCCCTTTTCGACCGCCGCCTTCACGGCGACGCGGGCATGGCCGTCGCCCGATATCGTCGACTACGTGGGCGAGTTCGGCCTGAGCCTGGATGAACTTCGGCCCGAACAGGTGGCGATGTTCGTCGCTGCCCGAAACGTGGGCCCGTTTGTCGAAGGCCTGGAAGTCCCGGTCGCCACCGAGGCCAACGAAGCGGGCGAGACGACGCTCGTCGAACAGGAGACCGAGAACGTCGCCGAGCGCACGGCCTTCCAAAGCATGTATCTCGATTCCCGTCTGCCGGCCGACGAGATGGACGTGAGCGTGATCCGCAGCGTCGAGGATCTCCCGCGGATCTTTCCCACTCAGTGGTTGCTCGAAGAAGCCCGGCCCGATCTGTTCTACGCAAAACTGGCCGGCCAGGAACTCCTCGTGCCCGAGTGGCAGCGGCCCACCGAGGAAACGCAGGATTCGTACGACGAGACGCAGGAGCGGGAACTGCTCGAAGAACAGGGCGATCCCCAGTCGGCCAAACAGCACGCCTACGTGCTCTTGGACACCTCGCGGAGCATGAGCGACCGCGACCGCCGGGGGACCGTGGCCCGCGGGCTCTCGTTGGCCTTCTTGCTCCTCGGCTTCCAGCAGCGAGCCCGGCGCAATCTGCGTCCCTTTACGGCCAAGCTCGGCGACCTCTCCTCAGGTGCCGGCCGGGACGCCCTGCGCATGATCGCCCAGCGCACGATCGAGTTGCCCAACGCCGGCCAGACGCGGATCCAGGCGGCCTTGGAGCAGGCCGTGCTCGACATCCGCC
>JBDKTH010000957.1:0-2191 GCA_039680305.1 Thermoguttaceae bacterium
TTGATCATCGGGCCGCCGACCGCGGAGATCGCCTCAACCACGTCCAGGTCGTAATCGCGCGGCAAGGGGAACTCGCCGCTGGGCAAGAGACCGCCGGTGTAGAAGACCTCGGCCTCGCGAGCCTTGATGAACACCACGTCGCCGTCGCGAAGCACGACGTCCTGGGGCTGGAAGGGGAGCGGCGCGTGGGGACGCATGCGGATCGGAATCCGGATGATGTCGCCACAGGGGCCTGGTTGGTGCGGTCCGTCGGGCGACGGCACGACGCGTGGCACCGGGGGCATTCCCGGCGCGGCACACCAGCCGCGTTCGATCACGACTTCGGCCTCGGCGTCCAATCCCGGCAGCCCGCCGGTGTAGGCCATGGCCGTCAGCACGTCGTTGCTGTAGCCGGGCAGGTCGACGACGGTGCTCATCGCGCCGTTTCGGCTCCCGTAGATCTCTTCGATTCCGCCGCGAAACTCCCGCGTGCTGCGGATCACCCCGAGGTTGCGCTGGACCAGGGTGCTGATCCCGCCGGCCGGCGTATCCTGGCGGATCACGGTGACCCGCGTCAACTTCGGCCGCAACAGGGTCACGATGATCCGCGACCGGCCTGGTTGAAGGGCGCGATCGTCGCCGGTCGTGTACGCCTTGGTGATCGCCGCCTCGGCCTGCTCGACGGTCATCCCATCGACCTTCGGCGACTTGATCAGCGGCAAGGGGAGGGTGCCGTCGTCGCGGATCGGGATGGGGAAGCCCAGCGAGGGCGGCAAGTTCGAGCCTTGAGCGATGTTTACCGGCGGGGCCTGGTCGCGCTGCCCCAACACGCCCTCGATGAACACGCTCAACACGTCGCCCGGCTGGAGCACGTATTTGGGCGGCGGCTGGCGGGTCAGGCAGGCCAGGGGAATCGGCACCATTCCTTCTTTGGGCTCGGCCAAAAGCTCGGGCGGCAGCAGCCGCACGGGGATCCCGTTGGCCACCGGGTTGGTCAAAGCCGCACAGCCGCTGAAGCCCAAACAGGCCACGGCCACCCAGAGGAGCACGAATCCGCGCCCCTGACCGTTCGATATACGCAGAAGATAATTGTCGTGGCTAACCATGGTCCCTGCCATCCTTCGTGGATCCATCCTGCGGCCAGCGTGGCCTTTCCAAATGCGTTTGCTCAAGCTCGCTAATCAAGTAGGGCGGTGCCGAGCTTGCGTGGCCCGCCAGATCCGTGGCAGCCGAGTGGCGGGCCTCGCAAGCTCGGCGCCGCCCTGCCTTCGTCCGGAACGCCGCAGAGGGCGTTCCCCACAGGCCCTCAGTGGTTCGCCGGCATCGGGGCCGGGGTCGGCACCTCTTCCGGCCTGGGACCGCCGATCGGCGGCGAGGGCAACACGATTGTTTCGCCCGGAGTCTCCGGAACGGCCACGGCTGCGGCCAGCGGCATTTCGGCCGGCGCCAGCAGGAGCGATGACGGAACGATTTCGACCTCGCGGATGCCGCTGGCCTTGGCGGCGGCGGCCCCTGCTTCAAAGCCGGCAAACCAAGCCTGGCTCGCCTCCACCCCCGCGGGACTCTTGAAGTCCACGTTCCAGTAATGGCGCGGCGGCAACGGCGGCGCGGCTCCGGTTCCGCCGAGGTTCAGATAGTCGGCGTACCCATCGATGAAGCCTTCCTGAAAGTACGGCGACGAACAACAGCTCGGGTCGCTGGCAATCATCGAGGCCCAAGCCTGCTCGGCCAGCTCCCGGTTGTGCCGGAAGGTCTTGCAGCGGTCTTCCGAGGCACAATACGCCTCCGGCTCGCCGATGTTCACGCGAAGGATGTTGATCAGCCCCGGGCTGCTGCAGCCGAGGCACGGCAAGAAAAACACCGTCAGTAGAAATAGCAGAAGTCGAGTCATAGTCCCCCCTATGGACCCTATACGTGCGGGGCGAAGCTCCTTCGGGCAAGCGGCCCAAAGACGCCCCAGATACCCCCCTTTTGCACCCCTTGCGAGGCTCGTTTCAAGCCCGCAAAGGCGTTACTACCGTTACCATCGGCCTGCCCGCTTCCTCGGATTGAGGGAATTCGCGGAAAAACCGCTACAACCAGCAAACCCGTCCCGGTTTGCCACGATCCTGAATCCGTGGAAGAGAGGGGGGATTAGCCCGAGTTTTTCGCCGACCGGCGGGCTTCTGACGCCCAGATCGGTAATCACGTAGGGCGGTGCCGAGCTTGCGAG
>JBDKTH010000579.1:0-18264 GCA_039680305.1 Thermoguttaceae bacterium
TCCATCGTCACCTGCAAGAGGGTCCGGTTGGCCGGATCGAGGGTCGTCTCGCGGAGCTCCTCGGGGTTCATTTCGCCTAGACCTTTGAACCGGGTCACCTGCAAGCCCTTTTCGCCGGCCGAGCGGATCGCTGTCAACAGGCCGCGGAGATCGCCCAGGCCCAGCTCGTGCTCGCCGCGGCGGAGCTTGTACCGCGGCTCGTCCATCCCGGTCCGTTCCTGGGGGATCAGGCTGTCGAGCTCGAAGCTCATCTTGCGCAACTCGGCCAACTGGCTGTTGATCGAACGGACCTCGTGCAACTCGACAATCCGCAGCTTGGTCGCGGCGGCCACCGGATCGTCGCCGTTGCCGTTGGCCTCGCCATTGCTCTCGCCGGCGCCGCCGTTCCCATTGCCGTTGCCCTTGTCGGTCACCTTGAGCTCCTCGCCGACCGCCTGCTCCTGGCGTTCGAGGAACTCATCCAACTCCTGACGCGTGGAGAACCAATGCTCGTCATGCCCGAGAAACACGTGATAGACCGGCAAGCGGCCGGTGACCGGGTCCTGCCGGGCGGCATGGGCCCGCAGGCTGACGCCGCGGCGTTCCAGGGCGATCAGCGACTCTTCCAGGGCCGCCAAGGTCCGGCAGAGGCGTTCCATTTCCGCGCCTTCGATCAGCCGGCCGTCGCCCGGGTCAAAGGCGGCGTCCTTGAGCCCGGCGTCCAGAAGCTGGGCCTTCATCTCCTCTTCGGTCTGGACGTAATAGGTCTCCTTCTTGCGCCGCACGCGGAACAAAGGCGGCTGGGCCACATAGACGTGCCCGCCTTTGATCAGGTCGTACATCTGGCGGTAGAAGAAGGTCAACAGGAGCGTGCGGATGTGGGAACCATCGACGTCGGCATCGGTCATGATGATCACCTTGCCGTACCGCCGCTTGGCCAGGTTGACCTCGTCGCCAATCCCCGAGCCGATCGCGGTGATCATGCTCCGGACCTCCTCGTTGGCGAGGACTTTGTCGTCGCGCGCCTTGTAGGCGTTGATGATCTTTCCCCGCAAGGGGAGGATCGCCTGGTACATGCGCAAGCGCCCGCCTTCGGCCGAGCCGCCGGCCGAATCACCCTCGACCAGATACAGTTCGCACTTGTCCACGTCGCGGCTGGTGCAGTCGCGGAGTTTGCCGGGCATCCCGCCCATGGACAGGGCCCCCTTCCGTTCGCGGACCAGGGCCCGGGCCTTGCGGGCACTCTCGCGGGCCTCGGCCGCGATGAGCCCCTTCTGGACGATCGTCCGCGCCGTCTTGGGGTTCTCTTCGAGAAACTTCGCCAGCACGTCGCCCACCGCCGAGTTGACGATCCCCTCGACCTCGCCGTTGCCGAGCTTGGTCTTGGTCTGCCCTTCGAACTGGGGATGGGGCACGCGCATCGCAATCACCGCCGTGAGCCCTTCGCGGATGTCGTCGCCGTTGGGCACGAGGTCCTTGAACAGGCTCTCCTTCTTGCCGTAATTGTTCAACGTCCGCGTCAGCGCCGAGCGAAAGCCGGAGAGATGCGTGCCGCCTTCAGTCGTGCAGATGTTGTTCACGTAGGTGTGAACGTTCTCCGTGTACTCGCTGGAGTACTGCATGGCGATTTCCATGCCCAGCTTCTCGTCGGTGTCGGGGATGTCGACCTCGCCGGCGATGTAGATGATGTCGGCGTGAAGCGGCTCGCTGGCCCGATTGAGGTACTCGACAAACTCGAGGATCCCGCGCTGGTACTGGAAGGTGTCGCCCTCGCCCGTCCGCTCGTCCTTGAAGATGATCTTGATCCCGCGGTTGAGGAACGCCAGCTCCTGGAGGCGGCGGTGAAGGACGCTGTAGGTGAAGGTGGTGACGGGGAAGATCAACGGGTCGGGCTTGAAGGTCGTCTTGGTGCCGATCTTCTTGGTGGCGCCGATCCGGCGCACGTCGCCGGTGGGCACGCCCCGCTCATACTCCTGCTGGTAGACGTGCCCGTCGCGGCAGACCTCGACCTCGCACCACTCGGACAGGAAGTTGACCACGGTCACGCCGACGCCGTGCAGACCGCCGGAGGTCTGGTAGGCCCCCTTGCCGAACTTGCCGCCGAACTTCAGCACGCACATCACCCCCTGGAGCGTGGAGAAGCCCAGATCGGGATGGATCTCGACCGGGATCCCGCGGCCATTGTCCTCGACGGTCACCGAGCCGTCGTTGTTGATCGTCACGGAAATGTCGGTCGCGTAGCCGGCCATCGCCTCGTCGATCGAGTTGTCGACGACCTCGTAGACCAGGTGATGCAGGCCGCGGGTCGTGGTGTCGGCGATGTACATACTGGGGCGTTCGCGCACGTGCTCCAGGTCGCTGAGGTGTTCGAGCTGTTCCGCCCCGTATTCCCCTTCGACCTTCTGGAACTGCGCCAGTTCGCCGCTCAGTCCGCCGATCGCTTTGTCCTCGCCGTTGGAGGGCGTTTGCTGAGATTCACTCGCCATAATCTTCTTTCCCAAAGGTTAGCCGGCGGCGCCGGTCCGTGGCGCTGCGGCGTGGTAGGCTGCGGTTGGTTCACCGCGTTGTCTCAGAACCTGTTTCAAAACCGGTTCAAGCCGGCAAACCACCAGCCTGTGCCCGGCTTTGAAACAGGTTCTCACTTGATGGCCCCGATCCGGAACCGCAAGTCCTTGATCGGATGGTCGGGAAGTAGCCGGGTCATCGCCGCCAACAGGTTCGGCTTCTGGAACGACAGCTCCTGGACCAACGTCGAGTTGGCCACAATGATCTCCAGCTTGCCGCCCTTGAGTTGGCTGACGCGGGTAAACTTCGCAATCATCTCGCCGGCCGCCTGGCGCCAGGCGGTGTCCCAGGCCGCGGCCGTCTGCACTTGGGCAAAGCCGCGCCGGGCCATCAACTGGGCCAAGATGTCGCCAATCCGTTCCGGACCACCCATCGTTGCTGCTCACCGGTTCCTGGTCATGGCTCTAGGCTTCGCGCGACAAGGGCATCACCACGTAGGCATAGCCGTCGCCGGTCGTGCAGACGACCGCACTCTCCGCGTCGCGGAAGCTGAAGGTGATCATCGATGCCGGGTCCAACACGCGGAGGAAGTCGCCCATGAACCGCGGATCCAGCCGGACCGGCGTTTCCGCCCCTTCGTAGCCGATCGGCAGCTCGACCCGCGACTCGCCCAGCTCGGCCCCGTGGGCCGTCAGCACGAGCTTCCCGCCGCCGAAGATGAACTCCACGCCGCGGTGCTCCTCGCTGGTGACCACGGCCGCCTGGCGGACCGCCGAATAAAACGGCCCCACGGCCAACTCGACCTTCTGCATGTCCTCGGTCTTGGGGAACACGTCGCGCCACTTCGGATACCGGCCTTCGACGAGCCGCGAGTAGATCGTCACCCGCTGGCTCTTGACCATCACGTCGTTCTCCCGCGCCGCGACCTGGACGGCCTCCTCGCCATCGACCAGGCCGCGTTCGATCAGTTGGATCGCCCGGGTTGGGACCACGGTGTTCTCCCGGGTCACGTGGCCGCCGACCGACTCGGCCGGCCCCTCTTGCCGGGCCAGACGCCGCCCGTCGGTGCCCACGGCAATGATCCCCGTCTCGCTCAACTCCAAGAGCACCCCGCCCAACGCGTACCGGCTGCTCTCCGTGTCGGTGGCAAACGACGTCCGGCGCAAAAGCTCGCGCAGGAACCGGGCGGGAAGCTGGTGGAACTTGCTCTCCTCGAACGGCCGCACCGCCGGGAACTCCTCGGGGTTCTGCGTGGGCAACTGGAACTCGCTCCGCTCCCCACGGATCCGCAGCCGGGCCCCGTCGCTCTCCAACAACAGCTTCTCGTCGGACGTCTCCCGCAAAATCGGCCCCACCCGCTTCGTCGGCAAAACCACATCGCCCGGGGCACTGACCTCGATCCCCGGAACATCGATGCGGATCCCCACCTCCAGGTCGGTGGCCATCAGGGTCACCCCTTCCTGGCGGGCTTCCAGCTTGATGTTCTCCAGGATCGGCTTGGGACTGCGACTCGGGGCAACACCCGCAGCCAGTTGAAAGGCTTGCAGCAACTTCTCACGTTCGCAGGTCAGTTTCATGGTTTGATTCCGTCAGATGGTGCAGGTGCGGTCCATGGTGGTCCTCACCTATTTCGTAGATCTTTATAAAAGGTAGTTGTATTAGTGCCCGGCCGCCGTCTGTCGATACTTTCCGTCTCGTTCGCCGCAACCCAGTGGGCCAACCTCGCTTACGCTAGTCCCACAGGCCCAAATCGCCTGAGGAAAAGCTGTTGGCCGGCTGTCGGGCGACTGTCGCGCGAGTGTTCGGCGCTGGCGGCAATTGTTGATCGATCGGCGGCCTGTTGGCTGTTGGCCATCGACCGACAGCCGGCCAACACACGCTCGACAGGTTTTCCCCATACGCTCGATCCTCACGCTCGCCTAAAGCTTTGCCTGCAGCTGTTCCACCGCCAAGCGAATCGTCGGCTCCGAGGCCAGCAGCTCCTCCGTCTTGCGGCAGCCGTGAGCCACGGTCGTATGGTCCCGGCCGCCAAAGTACTGGCCAATCTCGTCCAGACTGTTGGTCGTCAGCAGCCGGGCCAGGTACATGGCCACGCCGCGGGCGGTGACCACCGCGCGACGACGGGTGGCGCTGCGCAGTTCGCCCAGCGTCAGGGAGAAATGCCGCGCCGTCAGCAGGGCAATCTCCCGCAACGCGGGCTGCTGAGCCGTGGTCCGTTCGGCCAAATAGCGGCGCGCCAACGCGGCGTCGATCGGAGCCCGCTGGGTCCGGGCCGCCAATTCCAAATGGCCGAACGCGGCAACCATGTCGGGAACCGGCGTGTCGAGGCCCTCGGCCAGGACCTGGAGCACCTCCGCACTCACGTTGATCTCCCGCTCGGCCGCCACCCGCTGCAGGATCGCCAAACGTGCCTCGTGGCTCGGCAGGACCAAGGGCACTGCCAGCCCGGCACTGAGCCGGCTCTGCAACGCCGGCAGCAGCCCGGACAACAGCCCCGGGGCCACCTGCGAGGTCAATACCACCCGCGCTTGGGCGTCGGCCAACGCATCGAGGATGTGAATCAACTCCTGCTGGGCCGCGTCTCTGCCAACCAGGTGTTGCAGGTCCTCCAGGACCAACAACGCCGCCTGCCGATACCGTCCGCCGAAGTCGTCGGTCGTCTTGGTCTCGATCGCCTCGGCCAGTTCGCGGGCGAAATCGATCGCCGTGGTCAGCACCACCGGCAAGCGAGAGAACTCGGCCTTCCATGCCGCAGCCAGGCCGTGAGCCAAATGCGACTTGCCGGATCCCGAAGGCCCGTAGAGGACCAACGGCCAGTAGGCCGTGCCGGCCGGATCCAAGACCGCCTGAACGGCGACCGACACCAGGGCGTTCTCCGGTCCGACGACGAATTGGCAGAGGGCCAACCGTGGCGGCTGGTCTGCGGCGCCTTGGGGAGCCAGCGTGATCGACTGCCCCGAAAGGGGAATTTCCACAATTCCGTCCAGCACCTCGGGTATGTCCCCTGCTTGTCAGCAACAAGACCGGTCCAAAACCGCTTTGCCAAAGTGATAATTTTAACAGTTTTTCGGTCTGATGACGAGGCGGACCTGACGATTTTCTTGACCCAAACCGCTTTTCCCAAGTCTTTAGAACAACAAGAGTTAAATCGAGGCAAGATTCACCGCCGACGGCCGCTAGCAGAAGGCGTACCGCGCCTGCTCCGGGAAAGCCGGAATCAGCCGCCGCGTCCCTCGTCTCAGCCGTCTGGAAATCCCACTAACGGAGTTGATGGACAACATGCAAGATTCGTCCCACCGCCTCGTCGATCTGGGCCTCGGTCGTAGTAGAACCGAGGCTAAACCGGAGGGAACTGGTGAGCAGTTCCTTGGGAAGGCCCATCGCCCGAAGGGTCGGCGACAGCTCCGTCGAACCACTCGAACAGGCCGAGCCGACCGAACAGGCGACGCCGGCCATGTCGAAGGCCATCAGCAGAACCTGTGCATCGAGCCCCGGGAAGGCGATACTGCTGGTGTGGGGCAGACGGTCGGCCGCCGCTCCGTTGATCACCAGTTCCGGAAAGCCGGCCCGCAACCCGTGCTCGAACCGTTCGCGCAAAGCCGTCAAGCGGCGAGACTCGGCCTCGTGGTCCTGGTGCCAGAGTTCCAAGGCGGTAGCCATCCCCACGGCCAGCGCGACCGACTCGGTTCCCGGGCGCAGGCCCCACTGCTGATTGCCGCCAAACAACTGTGGCGCGATCGGCACATCGTGGCGCACGATGAGCACACCGATCCCCAGCGGCCCCTGGAATTTGTGGGCAGCAACCGACATAGCCGATACGCCCAGCGAGCGAAAGTCGACCGGCCGTTTGCCCACGACCTGGACGGCATCGGTGTGAAGCGGCACGCCGGCCGCCTGGCACACGGTCGCCAACTGGGCAACCGGCTGTACCACGCCCGTCTCGTGATTGCCGAGGATCACGCTGACCAACTGGGTTTCCGGCGTCAGCAGGGGAGGCAGAAGCTCGCTACGCACGACTCCGTCGCCGGTAACGGCCAGGGTGTCGAGACGCCAGCCGTGTTCGAGCAGATGTTCGGCCGGTTCGATGACGCTTGGGTGTTCGATCGCCGAGATCACGATCCGCCCCGGCTGCGAACCAGCCCGGGCCTGGGAGATCCCAAGGATCGCCAAGTTGTTGGCCTCGGTGCCGCCGCTGGTGAAGAGAACGCGATCGGGCTGCCGTCCGGCCAGGTCAGCTCCCAGGTGTCGTCCGATCTGCTCCCGTGCTTCCTCCAAGACGCGATGGGCTTGTTGCCCGGGCCGATGCTGGCTGGCCGGGTTGGCGTAGCCGGCGCGGTAACAGCGGAGCATGGCCTTGATGACTTCTGGGTGGGTGGGCGTGGTCGCATTATGGTCAAGATAGATCGAGTCCATGTTGCTCATTATAACCCATCTTGCCTTGTCGCTATTGCCGGGGTGGTAGGTTCCTTGATTCTGGGGGTGATTGGCATTGCCCCAGTAGCCTCAGGCCCGTATGATGCGCCCTTCCGGGCTCAAATGGATAGGGAGATCCCATGGCCCGATCGTAGTAGAGCAGAGCATTCGGTCGCAGCGAAAGGAGTCGCTCCGGGGACCATGCAATCATCGGCGTCTGTGACGTGCCGCGCCCTCGCGATGCTGACCTGCGCGATTGTCATCCCATTGATGGCGATCTTTGGCGGCCCCATCTGCGATCTGGCCGAACAACTCTGGAACGGGAAATCTCCCCAAACGGCTGCCCAGGCGCATGACGAAGCCCCACGCTTCGAGTCCTCTCCGCTGCCTGCCCTGCAGATCCCCACGGGACCGAATCGCTCACCGGCGCCGGCGTGGCCCAGCGGCCTTTCCCAGAACGAGGGGATGGGAACGTCTGGCCGATCTCCTGGTATCCCCACGTCTGCCCATCTAGCGTCTGGCGCACCCGGCATCGCGAGCGCAAGCGATCTGACCTCAGGTCGTGTTGCCACCATGGCCAAGACGGACGAAACTATCCTGGCCAGCTATGAGACGTCGACCGATCGACAATCGGCTCAGGTTGTCGGTCCGGATGAGGCTTCTTACATCCAGCAGCAGCTCCGCCAGTTGGGGGCAATCCACTATGTGCTGGAGTCTTGGGGTGGCGAGGGAAACTACCGCTTTTCCTGCCGGATAGCCAGCGAGGGCAATCCTGGATACACTCGCTATTTTGAAGCGACGAGCCGGGACGGGCTGTCGGCGATGAAGCGGGTACTCCAGCAGGTGGAAGCGTGCCGTCATCGCCGTTAAGGGGGTGGCCAATTTCTTGGCTTGCCAACCGCCCGGTTTTCCGCCTACGCTAGATAATCCATGGAGTAAACTTTTACCGATGTATGGTGTTGCAGGATCTGCAGGGCGCCAATTGGGGAGTGTGGCCCTGCGTTATTCGGGTGCATTCCTGCCACAACAGTGGGAGACAAGTGGGATTTGTCGGCTGTTCTGGCTGAGCGGACCGGCGGGCGACGCGGAGGCAAGCCCTGAGACGGCCACCCGCTCGCCGGAGATGGCCCAGTTGGAGGCCGTACTCCTTTTGGCTAGGGAGGCCTTGGGGAGTCGGAAATTGGCCGACCTGGCTGGGTTGGCGGATGGGACAGAAGCGCGGACTCTGGTCCGGAAACTTAACCGGCTGTACGATGAGGAAGGTTGTGCGTTTCGCGTGGTGGAGGTTGCTGGCGGGTTCCAACTAATGTCGCGGCCGAAGTTCGCCCCGTGGCTGCGGCGCCTACATTCGGCCCTGGTCGAAGTTCGCCTCTCGGCACCGGCGATGGAAACCCTGGCCGTGATCGCCTACCGGCAGCCGGTCATGCGTGCCGACATTGAAGCGGTGCGAGGGGTGCAGTGTGGAGAGATCCTTCGGCAGTTGATGGAGCGTGACTTAGTACGGATCGTGGGCCGCTCGGACGAACTGGGCCGACCGTTCCTGTATGGAACAACCAAGCGGTTTTTGCGGGTCTTTGGGTTGCGTCATCTCGACGAACTCCCGCGGCCCGCAGGGTTTGAACCTCAGCCAACCACTCACCCAACCGAACCCATTGCCGTGCCCGAGGAAGACAAACCGGAACG
Source organism: Thermoguttaceae bacterium (assembly GCA_039680305.1). Classification (GTDB taxonomy): domain Bacteria; phylum Planctomycetota; class Planctomycetia; order Pirellulales; family Thermoguttaceae; genus JBDKTH01. The sequence goes on from JBDKTH010000579.1 coordinate 8,581, forward strand.
AGAACCATCAAATCAACCTATTTATTCCAAGAAGGAAGGGGAGTTGAACGTGAAGACCACAGCCCAGACCCGTATCGTCCCGCAGGACCCCATCGAGGAATTCGAGGAACGGAGCGTCACCCTATTGGACCCCGCGCCGAGCACCATGATCGACGCCAAGGACGACGATCTTGAGGACGACGAATTCGAAGACGAGGAAACCCTCGAGGATGAGGACGAGGACGAAGACTTCGAAGACGAAGATTGGGAAGAAGTCGACGACGAGGATGTCGACGACGAGGAAGAGGAAGATTGGGACGACGAAGAGGATTGGGACGACGAAGAGGATGACGATGACGATTGGGACGATGACGAAGAAGAGGAAGAGGAAGAAGAGGACTGGGAGTAAGTCCTCGGCCGATCCGCTTCGTCAGGTATCGTCCTGATCGCAGCAACACCCGCGTGAAAACGGGGACCTCTAAGGTCCCCGTTTTATTTGGCGTGGTCTCCGCTTCGCGCTCAGTCCTTGAGTTGGAAGAGCTTGGCGAGAGCCTCCAACAGTGCGCTGGGCTTGCCGTTGCGCGACTCGTCGCGCAGCGAGGCCAGCGGTGGGTGCAAGAGCTTGTTGACCAGCCGGTCGAAGGCCTGGCGGATCTCGTGCCGGGCGTGTTCGTCCAACTCCGGGAGTCTGTTGAGGAGCCGCCGCAACTCCTCCTCCTTGGGTCGCTCCCAGCCGGCGAGGAGCTGTTGGATCAGCGGCGACGTCTCCCGATGCTCACACTCGGCCATGAACCGCTCGGTCTCCTGGTCGATGATCCGCAGCGCGGCCGGGAGTTCCTTGTCGCGCTGCCGCCGATTGCGGTCGCAGGTCTGTCGCAGGTCGTCGATCGAGTAGAGGTACACACCGACCTGCTGGCCGATCGCCGACTCGAAGTCGCGGGGAACGGCGAGATCGAGCACGAACAACGGGCGATCATAGCGAGCCGGCTCGATGCGCAGATAGTCCTCCAGTGTCACGATCGGCCGCTCGGCGCCCGTGGTGCTGATGATCAGGTCGGCCACGGCCAGGGCCTCGCGGAGATTCGCCCACGGGAGCGCTCGGCCGTGACAGCGTTTGGCCAACTGCTCGGCCCGCTCCAAGTGGCGGTTGATCACCACGACGTCATGGGCACCCTGATCGAGGAGGTACTGGAGGGTCTCTTCGGCCATCTCGCCGGCACCAATCACGAGCGTCTGTTTGTCGTCGAGTTGCTCGAAGATTTGCAGGGCGAAGTCGGCCACGGCCACGCTGGGAATGCTCACGCGGCGCTGGTGGATCGTGGTTTCGTTGGCCACCCGACGCGCGACGCGCGAGGCGGCCTGGAAGGCGGCGTGAATCAAGGGACCCGCCGTATTCTGCTCCGTCGACAACTGATAGGCCTGTTTCACCTGGGCGAGGATCTGTGGCTCGCCGACGACCATGCTGTCGAGGCTCGCGGCTACGCTGAACAGATGCCGTACGGCCTCGTCTGCCGCGTGCTCGTAAAGAAACGGGTCGATCTGGATCGCCTCAAAGCGGTGAAAACGCGACAAGAACTCGACGAGTTGCTGCCGCGTGGGCCGCACGGCTTCGTCGGCGGCCGTGTACAATTCTACACGGTTGCAGGTCGAAAGCAGCACGACTTCCATCTGGGGAAACGTCTCGTGCAGCCCCTGCAACGCGGCCTGGACCTGCGCGGCGCTAAAGGCTAGCCGCTCGCGAATCGCAATCGGCGCGTTGTGATGACTGCAACCGACCACCTGGAGGATCATGGGTTCGGGCTCCTCCGAGGCAGCGGGGATTGGGCTGCGAGCCATCGGCTGTGCCCATCGGCGTCGGGCGTCCCGAGGGCGTGGCCCTGGGGACGCCCGAGCTGGGCCGGCGATCCGCCGTGCCGCGTGTTGACAAACAGGCCGATGCCGAGGGCCAGGATCAGGAAGAGGAAGCTCACCACGGTCAGGTAGGCGACCTTGTGCCCCTCCCGGGCCGGCCGATAGATCAGCCCGATCACGCTCGACAAGAGCAGCCAGCCGAACATCAACACCGTGCTGACGACGAACGGATCGTTCCAGGGCACGCGGGGCGCATGGCTGCGCGTGTTGATCAGGTTGAGGATCACGCCCGAGAGGATGCCGATGCCGAGCATGATCATCGAGATGACCACCGCGCGGCTGTTCGCCCGCTGGAGCCATTCTAGACTGGGCAACGGCAGGCCGCGCAACGGCGGCAGTTTCCGCTTCAGGCGATAGGCCTGCCCCAGGTACATCAGCCCGGCGGCAAACCCCACGAGCACCGCGACGGTCGCCAGCAGGACGGACGCCCCGTGAATCGTGCCCCAGATCTGCGACGCAGGCTCCCGGGCGAACGGGGCCGCATCGGCCAATAGGGCGCCGACCCCGATCAGGCCCAAGACCAACGGCAGGATAAAGACTCCAAAGGCCTTTTCGGCGTGGATCGACATCAGATAGAGATAGACGACGACCAAGATCCAAGCGGCGATCAGATACCACTCTTGTTTGCTCGACAACGGCGAGCCCACGGCCTCGGCAGCACGGTTGGCCAAGTAGACGGTATGGGCAAACAACCCAGCCCCGGCGAATCCGAGCATGATCACCCGGCGAATTCTGCTCTGGGAGAGGAACCGTGTGATCTCTAGGACGAACGCGACAGCGTAGCTGGCTGCAAAACAGAGGATGCTTACACCAAGCAACATGTGGGTCGGTCCCAGGAGATCGGGAATCAAGCTGGCCTCCAGCTCCACTGGAGGAGGGGTACGGCCGTTAGGGCTCGCTTTGGTCAATTATAGCAGACTGCCCCATTCCTCACCCCCCAGTTCCCGTCGGTGGTTCAGGGCGCTTCCTCAAACGCCTGCCGCTCGAAGGGGTTATCCAAATAGGGATGTCTACCGGCTAGCCAGAGGATGGCCCAAAAAAACAGATAGACAGGGACAAACAGTGGTCCCCATCGCTCATATTGGCGCACATGGACCAGTTCGTGCAGGCGGCACGACTCAAGGCAGTCCTGGTTGCGGGCGAGCACGACGTGGCCAAAGGTCACGGCTGAAGCACCAGCCACCCAGGGGAAGATATGCAAGAACGTCTCAGCGCCTCCACCCCAGAACTCAAGCACCCGGCCGGTCCGCTGAACCCGCGCGCCGGTGAGCAATCCGATGGAGCCGATGAGCAGACCGAACAGCGTCCAGGGGGAGGCCCAGACGATCTTCAGCATCGCGGCTGGGGTTCGCATAGGGCAGTCTCAAGAGACATTCATTGAAGAAAAAGGGACGGCAGCTTCGGCTGCCGTCCCTCCCTTTTCCTCCGGTCTGGCAACCGGGGTTACTTCTTCATCTTCTCGGCCACGGCAGCCTGGGCAGCGGCCAGGCGGGCGACCGGGACGCGAGCCGGCGAGCAGCTCACGTAGGTCAGGCCGATCTTGTGGCAGAACATCACGGAAGCCGGATCACCGCCGTGCTCGCCGCAGATGCCGAGCTTGATGTTCGGCCGGGTCTTCTTGCCCTTTTCCACGCCGATCTGCATCAACTGGCCGACGCCTTCCTGGTCGATCGTCTGGAAGGGGTCGTTGGGCACAATGTCGTGCTCGCGGTAGTAGTTGATGAAGCCGGCGTAGTCGTCGCGGCTGATGCCCAAGCAGGTCTGGGTCAGGTCGTTGGTGCCGAAGCTGAAGAACTCGGCGCCCTGAGCGATCTGGTCGGCGGTCAACGCACCGCGCGGCACTTCGATCATCGTGCCGACCATGTACTCGACCTTCATGCCCTTTTCCTTGAAGACCTCTTCGGCCGTCGCGCGGATCAGCTTCTCCTGGTCGCGGAACTCGGTGACGAAACCGACCAACGGGATCATCACTTCCGGATGGACGTCGATGCCGGCCTTCTTCACGTTGCAGGCGGCCTCGAAAATCGCCCGGGCCTGCATCTTGGTGATCTCGGGATAGACCACGCCCAAGCGACAGCCACGGTGACCCAACATCGGGTTGAACTCGTGGAGTTGCTTCACACGGGTCTGGATCTTCTCGACGGTCACGCCGAGCCGCTGGGCCAACTCCTTCTGGGCGTCCTCGGTGTGGGGGAGGAACTCGTGGAGCGGCGGATCCAACAGACGAATCGTCACCGGGCGACCCTTCATCGCCTTGAGCAGCCCTTCAAAGTCGCCCCGCTGGAAGGGCAACAACTTGGCCAGGGCCTTTTCGCGGTCGGCCAGCTCATCGGCGACGATCATTTCACGGAACTCGTCGATGTGATCGAAGAACATGTGCTCCGTGCGGCAGAGGCCGATGCCCTGCGCGCCGAAATCGACGGCTTCCTCAGCCTGGTTCGGCTGGTCGGCGTTGGTCCGCACGCCGAGCTTGCGGAACTCATCGGCCCACTGCATCAATTGCGAAAACCGCTGATAAATCGGGGCGTCTTCGGCCTTCAGCGTCTTCTTGACCAACACCTGGACGACTTCGCTGGGGATCGTCTTGATCTTGCCTTCGAAGACTTCGCCGGTGAAGCCGTCGATGGAGATGTAGTCGCCCTCTTTGAGGACCTTCCCCTTGACGGTCACGGTGCGGGTCTTGTAGCTGATGTCCAGCTCGCTGCATCCGGCCACGCAGGCCTTGCCCATCTGGCGGCTGACCAACGCGGCGTGCGAAGCCGCACCACCCTGAGCCGTCAAGATACCCTTGGCCACCTTCATGCCACGGATGTCTTCGGGGGTCGTCTCGTAGCGGACGAGGACCAGCTCGACGTTGGGATCTTTGTTGAAGATCTCTTCGGCCTCGGAGGCGTGGAAGACGATCTTGCCGGTCGCCGCGCCCGGACCGGCGTTGACGCCCTTGGTGAGGTACTTGTTCTCTTTCTGGGCCGCCTTCTTGGCCGCCGGGTCGAAGATCGGCTGGAGGACCTGGGTCAGGCCGTCGGCCGGAATCCGCCGCGCTTCGAGGGCCTGTTCCTTGGTGATCTTGCCTTCGTTGACCATATCGACAGCGATTCGCACGGCGGCGAACCCGGTCCGCTTGGCATTACGGGTCTGGAGCATCCAGACCTTCTTGCGCTCGACGGTGAACTCGATGTCCTGGGCGTCCTTGTAGTGGTTTTCCAGCTTGGCGGCCACTTCGAGGAGCTGCTTGTGGACTTCGGGCATGTCGCCTTGGAGGTCGGTCTCGATCTGCTTCGTCTTGCGGATGCCGGCCACCACGTCTTCGCCCTGGGCGTTGATCAGGTAATCGCCGTTGACTACCGGCGAGCCAAGGCTGGCGTCGCGGGTGAGCATCACGCCCGTGGCGCAGTCATCGCCAAGGTTACCGAAGACCATCGACTGGACGTTGACGGCGGTGCCCCATTCGTGCGGGATGCCGTAGGTCCGGCGATAGACGATCGCCCGGTCGTTCATCCAGCTGCCAAACACGGCGCCGACGGCGCCCCAGAGCTGATCCATCGGCTCTTCGGGGAAGTCCTTGCCGGTGCCGTCCTTGATCGCCTTCTTGAATTCCTTGACCAGTTCCTTGAGGTGCTGGGGCTGGAGCTGATTGTCGAATTCGACGCCAGCGGCCTTCTTCTTGGCATGGAGGATGACCTCGAACGGGTCGTGCTCTTCCTTGCTCTTCGGCTTCATGTCCAACACGACGTCGCCGTACATCTGCACAAAGCGGCGGTAGCAGTCCCAGGCGAACCGCTCGTTACCCGACTGCTTGGTCAAGGCCTCTACGGTCTTGTCGTTCAGACCGATGTTGAGCACCGTGTCCATCATACCAGGCATCGACTCGCGGGCCCCCGATCGGCAGGAGACCAACAGCGGGTTCTCCAGCGAGCCGAACTTCTTGCCCATCTCCTCTTCCATCTTCCTCAGCGCGGCGTCGACCTGGGCCTTCAGTTCGGGCGGATAGGCGTTGCCGTGGTCGTAGTAGTAGGTGCAGACTTCGGTGGTGATCGTGAAGCCGGCGGGGACGGGCAGGCCGATCTTGGCCATTTCTCCGAGGTTCGCGCCTTTGCCGCCCAGCAGCGCTCGCATGCTGGCCTCGCCATCAGTCCCCTTGGGACCAAAACTGTAGACGTACTTCTGTGCCATGAGTGTTGAGCCTTTGCGATGTCAAGAAAAAACGAAAAACTCTGTCCGGACCGTTCCGAGGCGGCAAAAGGTCATTAGCGACGCTTCTGCCCCGGTCTAGGGAATCTCGCCAAAATGAAATGAACCAATTTAACAGGGGTCGGGGCGGTCGTCAAGGAACGCCTGACGGTGGGGGATCCCGTTTCGAGGGGTGCGAGGATGAATGCCAGGACCCAGGACCGGGCCCGCTAAGGTGACTTGGAGAACCTCCGCAGTGGCCGGTCCATCTTTGCCCGGCCTCTCTAGACTTTGTACGCATTAACATCGACCCGACGCCATTCAGTGCAAAGGGTATTCCGCCGACAAACGGCCTGTACGCCTTGTTCCTGAAGCGTTAACCCCAGGTCCCTAGGCGCGTCCCCTCCTCGCAACCGCTGGCTCACAGGGGAGGGTTCCGATACACTGGCCCACCCGATCACCGCCGGTTACGCCCTCCTGGCCACCCTGATGGGTTTGTACCTCGGCTGGCTCTGGATCGCCTCCGGCAACCTGTTGGTACCCATCACGACGCACGCCATGTATGATTTCTTGGTGTTAGTCTATGTGGTCAAGATCCGTGGTCGTCGACCTGGGGGTCCTTGACCATTCGGCTTCGAAGGCGTAAACCAGATCCTTCACAGCGATCGGTTGTTCTCCTGTTCTCCCGCCTCCCCCAAAGGTGCCAAAAATATGCAGTCGCCTCCCATTCGACGGGCCATCATTAGTGTGAGTGACAAGCTGGGCCTGGCCGGGTTTGCCCGCGGTTTGGTCGATGCGGGCGTCGAGATCTATAGCACGGGCGGCACGCGCAAGCATCTGGAGAGCGAAGGGATCGCGGTCCGCGATGTGGCCGACTACACCGGCTTCCCGGAGATGATGGACGGCCGAGTCAAGACGTTGCATCCCAAGGTCTTCGGCGGGATCCTCTGCCGGCACGACAATCCTGAGGACATGAAATCCCTGGCCGAGCATGGAATCGTCACGTTCGAACTGGTGGTGGTCAATCTCTATCCGTTCGAGGCGACGGTTGCCCGGCCCGGGGTGACCAAGGACGAGGCGATCGAACAGATCGACATCGGCGGGCCGTCGCTGGTCCGGGCGGCGGCGAAGAACCACAAGTTCACCACGATCGCCACCAATCCCGAGCAGTATTCGGTGATCCTCGAACAGATCCAAGCCAACGGGGCCACGACCCTCGAACTGCGGGAGCGGTTGGCCGGCGAGGCGTACGCCCATACGGCGAAGTACGACACGGGGATCGCCGCCTACTTTGCCGGGCTGCATGCGGAAGGGGCTTTCCCCGGCGTGCTGCACATTAATCTCCGACGCAAGGACGTATTGCGCTACGGCGAGAACCCGCACCAGCAGGCGGCGATTTACGTCCGCCCGGAGAACGAGACCGCCAGCGTGGCTTCGGCCATCCAACTGCACGGCAAGGAGCTGTCGTACAACAACCTTCTCGACCTGGACAGCGCCCTGGGAATCGTGCGGATGTTCCGCGAGCCGGCGGCGGCCGTGATCAAGCACAACAACCCGTGCGGGGCTGCCACGGCTGATACCCTGGCTGCGGCCCTGCGTAATGCCATGGCTGGCGACCCCTTGAGCGCGTATGGCTCGGTCCTGGGGCTGAACCGCGTGGTCGATGCGGCCACGGCCGAGGTGTTGGCCGAGCCGGGGCTCTTTGTCGAAGCGATCGTGGCTCCCGACTTTTCCCATGAAGCCCTGGAAATCCTTACGACCAGGCCCAAGTGGAAGGCCAACGTCCGGCTGATGAAGGTCGGCGAATTGGGCGAAAAGCAGTCGCGCTGGGCATTCCGCTGCCTCGAAGGCGGCATGCTGATGCAGGAGGCCGACGTGCTCCCGGATCCCGAGGATCAGTGGCAGGTAGTGACCAGCGCCAAGCCGACCGACGGCCAGTTGATCGACCTCCGCTTCGCCTGGGAAATCGTCCGGCACGTGAAGTCGAATGCGATCGTGCTGGCCAAAGACCGGATGCTCTTGGGCGTTGGGGCCGGCCAGATGAGCCGGGTCGATTCCGTGGAAATCTCGATCAAGAAGGCCGCCGAGCGGGTCGCCGGTTCGGTCCTGGGCTCGGACGCCTTCTTCCCGTTCCCCGACTCGATCGAGCGCGCCGCGGCCGCGGGCGTGACCGCGATTATTCAACCGGGCGGCTCCCGGAATGACGGAAAGGTGATCGAGGCCTGCAACCAGTACAACTTGCCGATGGTCTTCACCGGTCGGCGGCACTTCAAGCACTAGATCCATCGCCCGTGCCCACCATTCTCGACAAAATCGTCGCCACCAAGCGCCAGGAAATCGCGTGGGCGAAAGCGGCCACGCCGGAGGCCGTGCTCCGTGAGCAGCTATCGACTGCCCCGCCGGTTCGCGATTTCTTCGGCGCACTGGCCGCGCCCGGACCGATCCGGCTGATCGCCGAGGTCAAGAAGGCCAGCCCCTCGAAGGGCGTGATCCGTGCCGACTTCCAACCGGTCGAGATCGCCCGGATCTACCAGCGGCACGGGGCAAGCTGCGTGAGCGTGCTGACCGACGAGCAGTACTTTCAGGGAAGCCTGAAATACCTGCGCGAGATCCGCCAGGCGATCGCGCTGCCGGTGCTGCGCAAAGACTTCATTGTCGATCCCTACCAGATCCTCGAGGCCCGCGTGGCCGGGGCCGATGCGGTGCTGCTGATTGCCGAGTGCCTCGATGACCAAGAGCTCCTCGAACTGCAGGAGGCGATCGTCGGCCTGGGGATGACGGCACTGGTGGAACTCTACGAGCCCGACAATCTTCCCCGGGTGCTGGGCATTGGGGCTCGGCTGATCGGCATTAACAACCGCGATCTGCGCACGTTCAAGGTCGATCTGGGCCACACGATGCGGCTCTGCCAGGAGATCCCCCGCGATCGGGTCGTGGTCGGTGAGAGCGGCATCCGTACCCATGACGACGTGCAACGCCTGGAGGCGGCGGGTGTCCGCGCGATGCTCGTGGGGGAGACGCTGATGGCCTGCCCGAACATCGGTGCGGCCGTTGATCAGCTCTTGGGACGCTAGAAACCCCTTCCGCTTACCCCTCACAGGTAGAGCCTTGTTTTCTTCGTGCGCGGCGACTTCGCGTATGGCCAAGAATCTTGAGCTTTTGGAAAAGTCGTAACGCATATTCATAAAAGACGTTGCGGCGACAGCAAAAGCTGTAAGTCTCTAACTCCAGAGAGGTATGTCGCAGAAGCTCCATCCCCTGGAGCGAGAAAACGACCCTTTGGGAGGAACCGGGGATGCACGTCGCGATACCCCAGGAGTCGGACGTGCAGCCCCGGGCACCCATGTCACTTTTCGAATTGCCAAAGATCTGATCGCGTGAGGCTTCGAACCACCAGACGCGAACATACCATGTTGGCTGGCCCAATTTCTAGGTTTTTTTGGGCCACCGGGGAAATTTTCCGGGATGCCAGCAGCCTGTAGGGCGGTGCCGAGCTAGCGAGGCCCGCCACTGCACCGCCCTACTTCATGACCGATCTTGCCTACCAAAGGCCCTGGAACCGCTAAAACTCCTTGACCGGCTCGCCGCCGTCCTTGCTGCCCAATGCCCCCCAGACGCCGTAGG
>JBDKTH010000504.1:0-2054 GCA_039680305.1 Thermoguttaceae bacterium
GCCGCAATTGAGAAGTGCCGGGGGGAACGTCAGGTGGACGTCGTGGTAATTGTGCAGGGCGAGCGCCATCTGCTTGAGGTTATTGCTGCATTGCGAGCGGCGGGCCGCCTCGCGGGCCGCCTGAACGGCCGGTAGCAGGAGGGCGATCAAGATGCCAATGATGGCGATGACCACCAACAGTTCGACCAGGGTGAAGCCTCGGCCGCAACGGCCGATGCCCCCGTTTGGCTGTCGATTCGCGAGACTCTTCATTACGTCACTCCCTGCAGGAAGAAGATGGATAGAGATTATGCCGCAACGCGACTGTCAACGACGTAAACAGAGAGCTATCTGTCCCCTGAAGTAGAACAATGTCTACCTCAAAGGTGGCTTTTCGCGCCTAGTATAGTCCCCCCCAAGCCCTCGTCAAGAAGATTCGTGACGGGACTCGGGCGGGCCATGGCGATGGTGGGACCGTCGCTGCCATGCGGCATGCGTACGACGGTTTGGGTGGGCGAGTTGTGTTCTTTCTTCCGCCGAGACTCAGCGGAGGCCTTACCTTCGGGTCTTTAGCTCGAAATCGACCGTCTTGCCGCCTTCCGGGACAGTCGCCTTCAGTTGGGTCTGGGCTTCGTTGCTGTAACGCGGAGGCAGAAGTTCCCGGGCGTTCGACTCCAGCGGGGAGACCTTGCTGTCTTTGGGGAAATCCTTGCCGTCGGGCATAACCCACTTGTTGCAGGTCACCTTGAACTCGCCAACGGTCGTTCCCTTGCGGCCATCGCGATCGGTGAGCTCATAGCGGCCGTTGTCGTCGGTGGCTCCGGAGCAGGTCCCGCCGCGGGTCTGACCGACGGGGATGAAGACGATCCCCGCATTGGCCAGCGGTTTGCCGTCGAGGGTCACTGTGCCGCTGACCGGCACGACCGGCGGCAGATCGGCCTTCGACCCGCCGCATCCGGCGATTGCGAGAGAGACCAAAGCCAACGCGAACGCACAACGCGAATGACACAACACGGCAGACTCCTTCATGCGGATACGGAGGTTGTATTTCCAGGTATGAGGAAAGGCAGGGGACCGGGGCCGGACCACTGGCGCAAGAGGTTCAGGGAACTTGGGTCGTTTCGTTGTTGGCCATCGTGATGATCGCCACGCGGATCGACATATCGGTATTCTCGGCCAGGAAACGCGTCGAACCATCGGCCAGGGTGAGATTGACGCCGCCGGGGTGCAGGCTGCCGGCACAAGCCCAGTCGGCGAGGCGACCGCGAATGGCGTTATGGTCCGTGGTCCAGGTGAAGTCGGCGGGAATGGCCCACAGGTTGATATCCCGCTTGGCGAGATCGATGCCCGGCATCACCCAGGCGCGATAGCCCCAGGCCGGACACGAGCCGTTGAAGACCCACCGCAAGGTTTCCACCACGGCCACCGTGTTCGAGGTGCCGTCCAGGACGTTTTGGATCTTGGTGTCGCTGTTCTCGCCGAACATCCGGCGTGCGGAGATGCTGCCCGCACCGCCCCCTGATCGCCAGTCTTCGAAGGTACTCACGTCCCCTTGGGCTGCGCTGAAATCGTAATTCATTTTCACGCCACGGTAGCCACTGCCCGATTTGATGCCGTACCAGGTGTGATCCTCGGTCAAGAGAGGATCGTAGGTGTCCGACGGACAGAGTAACGTGGAGATGGTCTTCGAGACGACCGCCGCGTTGCCCCCGGTTACCGGGTCCCCGGCAAACGGCTTGCTGCTTGGTGTCCCGTGAGCGCAGAGACTGGCGCACTCCTTGAAGTTGTACTTGTTGTAGAGGGCCTGCTGTTCGAGGAAGGGGAGCAGGCAGACCATGCCATTGAAGTTCATCGCCAGCTTGCTAGCCGGTTCGGTTCCGCCGCCGCTCGACCAGCCGTAGTTGATCCCGCCGGGCGGGAAACAGTTGTGCGCGCTGTGGTAGTTGTGCAGCGCCAAACCGATTTGCTTCATCTGGTTGGTGCACTGCGACCGCCGGGCCGCTTCCCGCGCGGCCTGCACGGCGGGCAGCAAGAGGGCGATCAAGATCCCGATGATCGCGATCACCACCAAGAGT
>JBDKTH010000129.1:0-2677 GCA_039680305.1 Thermoguttaceae bacterium
GAGCAGAGGGACGACCAGCAACCCCAGGGTAATCATGGCCTCCGTGGCCATGATCATCCCCCTATTCATTGGGTGGGTTTGTCCCAGTGTTTGTCCCAGTGACCGGGACAAACGCCAAACGCCCTTCGCAAGTTCTTCTTTTAAAAAGACTTACGAAGGGCGTTTTGAACCAAAGCGGAGAGGACAGGATTCGAACCTGCGGAGGGGGGGACCCCCTCACGGATTTAGCAAACCCGCGCTTTAGACCACTCAGCCACCTCTCCAAACCCTTATGGGATAAGGACATTTGACGATTCGGCCAGTTCTGCTATATTGAGGACGACACCAGTTACGACACCAGTACGGGTGTAGCAATCGCCTGCAACCAAGCTCGAACGGTATCCATTCCTTTGGGTAGCATAGGATTCAAGATTCGTCCGCTTGGCCGCCAGCACCTTCCTTACTTCACCCCTGGAGAATCGTCTTGAGTAAGTCTACCGCGCCGTCTGGTCGCGCCAAGCCTCTGCGTGGCCAAAAACCGCTTAAGCCCAAAGGATTACCTCTATCCCCCATGCGTCAGGGGTGTGGGCCAAGAAGGTCCGAGGTGTGATGAAGTACTACGGCCCCTGGAATGACTACCAGGGAGCCCTGCGGGCCTATCTGGCCGAGGCGAACGAAGCGGTCGGCAAACACGGTCGTTGCCCCTCGGAAGAATAAGTCCGCTGGATGGACCGTCCAGAAGGTCTGTAACTACTTCCTCCATCTCAAGAAGGTCAAGGTCGACGCTGGGGAGATCCAGTTGGCCAGCTGGAAGGAGTACAAACGGACCTGCCTGATGATCAAACGCGTCCTGGGGGCAGCCACGCTCGCGCACGACCTGGAGCCGGAAGACTTCCTCCGACTCCGCGCCAAGCTGGCTCGACGCTTCGGCTACTACAGGATGACTAACCCTGAATCAAGCGAAGGCGTTTGTGCCAAAATAGCAACAAACTCGAAACCCTCCGGCTTTTCCGGGGTCTTATGGGTATACATACCGACCCAAGGCCCGGCGGCAAGGAGGATTTCGAGTGAAGGCGAGTATACAGAAACGTCTGAGTCAAGCCAAGCGGCGGATCGAGCGACGATTGGCAGGCGGTCGTGTCTGCGGCGACAAGCCGGTATTCACGGCGGCGAGTCCCCGCTTTGAATTGTCGGAGAAGGTGCGAGGCATCGGCGTGGGCGGGATTGGCGTGATGCACGAGTTGGCCCGGCAGACGGGGTTGATCGACGCCATCAACCGGAAGGTTCATGTGCTGTTGATCCATCTGCCCTACCATGAGTCGGATCATGTGCTGAACCTGGCCTACAACGCGTTGTGCGAAGGGACGCGGCTGGAAGACATCGAGCTTCGCCGCAACGACGAGGTGTTCCTGGACGCCCTGGGAGCGACGCGCATTCCCGACCCGACCACCGCGGGCGACTTCTGCCGGCGGTTCGGCGAGGGGAGCCTCCGCGACCTCATGGAGGCGATCGACGAGGCGCGGCAAAACGTCTGGGCACGGCAGCCGAAAGCGTTCTTCGAGCGGGCCACGATCGACCTGGACGGGACGCTGGTGGTGACCACCGGGGAGTGCAAGGAAGGGATGGACATTTCCTACAAGGGGACGTGGGGGTATCACCCGCTGTTGGTCTCGTTGGCCGAAACGGGGGAAGTGCTCCGTCTGGTGAATCGCTCGGGGAACCGGCCGAGCCACGACGGGGCCGCCGAGGAGGCGGACCAGGCGGTCGCGTTGTGTCGGCGGACGGGGTTCCGCCAGATCGTGCTCCGTGGCGACACGGCCTTCAGCCAATCAGGGCGTCTGGATGGGTGGGATGAGGACGGCGTGACGTTCTACTTCGGCTTCAAGGCCATGCCGAACCTGGAGCGAATCGCAGAGGAACTCCCGAAAACGGCGTGGAAGAAGCTGGTTCGACCGCCGAAGTACGAAGTCCAGACGCAGCCGCGGCAGCGGCCCGCCAACGTCAAGAAGCGGATCGTGCGGAAGCGGGAGTTCGAGGTCTTGAGGCTGCAAAGTGAGGAGGTCGCCGAGTTCGCGTACCAACCGGTCGAGTGCCAGAAGAGCTACCGGATGGTAGTGGTCCGCAAAAACATCTCGCACGAGAAGGGGGAAGTGCGGCTGTTCGACGAGATCCGCCACTTCTTCTACATCAGCAACGACCGGGAGGCGTCGCGGGAGGAGGTGGTCTTCGAGGCCAACGAGCGTTGCGATCAGGAGAACCTGATTGCCCAACTGAGCGGCGGAGTGCGGGCGTTGTCGGCCCCAGTGGACAACCGCCAAGTGGTCAGATGCGACGAGTACAGGCCCTCACGCCGCAGCAGGGCCCCGAGTTGCCCCGGCTCCGTGCAGCAATCGGCCTCCCGAAGCATCCGGAGCTTGTACTCGGCGGTGAACCGTCGCCGGACGGGCTTTTCTGAGACGGCAGGGACGGGCCTGTACGAAACTTTGTGTCAGCTAGCAGAAATAATTGACTTAATGGATTCTTTCTGACTAGGAGACTGACACATGGATGCTTCATTGCAGAGTCGCGTGCAACTGCTAGCACGCGAGATTGCGGGCCAAGCCCGGACGATCGAGGACGTGAACGAGTTGATGCAGTTGATGATGAAGTCGGCCCTGGAGCGGATGCTCGATACCGAGATGGAGGTGCATCTTGGCCG
>JBDKTH010000253.1:0-3312 GCA_039680305.1 Thermoguttaceae bacterium
ACCATCGCACGCGAGGGGGACGGCCGAAGCCGTTCCAGCCAGCCTTCCGGTTCCGCCGGCGCGACCAACTCGGCGATCTGGCCGGAAAGCTGCTCGACGGACTCAATCCCCAACGCGCGGCAGATCCGCGCCTCAGTGCCCAGCAGATTCGTCACAAGCGGCGGTTCATGCCCCCGGATCTTCCCGAACAAGAGGGCCGGCCCCCCTGTTTGGCTTACGCGACGGGTGATCTCCGCCACCTCCAAGACTGGAGCCACTTCAGTCTCAACGAGGAGAAGCTCTTCGTTCTGCCGCAGGGATTCCAGGAAATCGGCCAAGCTGGGGTAGGTCATGCCGGTATTGTAGCCAGTTTGGGGGCCGCAGGAAAAGACGGATGCAGTTGATCCGTCTCGATTCATGAGGGATGATTGAGAAGTGCTTTCTCCTCGACCAGTTACGGCGAGTCAATGGCGACCATGGATCAGATCCTGAATGTCTATGCGCTTCCGAGCCTCGTGACGCCGGAGGAAATGGTTGGCGGAACGGTGGTAGTGATCGATGTCCTCCGCTCGTCCACCACGATCGTTTATGCTCTAGAGGCTGGAGCGACGGAGGTGATCCCCTGCCTGGAGATCGACGAGGCCCGAGCGGTCGCCTCGCAGTTCCTCCCCAGCGAAGTGGTGTTGGGCGGTGAACGGAAAGGCCTGCCGATCGAGGGCTTTGATTTGGGAAACTCGCCGAGCGAGTACACCCCCTATTCGGTCGGGAATCGGGCGGTCGTCCTGACCACGACCAATGGGACCCGGGCGATGGCGCAGTGCCGCCAGGCCGAGCGGGTGCTGATCGGGGCCTTTACCAATGCCTCGGCTATCGTCGATCAGCTTGTCGGCCAAGAGCGGATCCACTTATTGTGCGCGGGCACGGATGGTCAGTACAGCCGTGACGACATCCTGTTTGCCGGTCTGTTGGTCGAATGGCTCCAGCGGAGGGGGGGCACTCCCTACCAACTCAACGCCCAGGCGGTCACTGCCCGGGAAAACTGGGCCTCGTCGTTCGCCGTGCCCTACGCGATTGGAGCCGAACCGCTTGACGCCGAACTGTTGGCCCGGGAACTGCGCAAGAGTCTCGGCGGACGGGGCCTGACGGCGATCGGCCTGGACGAAGACATCCTCACGGCCGCGCGGTTGGACCGGTACAGCGTGGTGCCCGAGTTGGACCTCAAGGACTTCCGCATCCGCCTCTTCCATGGCTAGCCCTCCGGTCGCAAGCGACTGGGCTAAACCGTGGCGTCCGTAAGACATAGGGCATCCTCGCCCATGCGATGCGGGCGGGGACGCCCTAGACCCCGATCCCGGATTGATAGTAAACTTACTGGTTTCAGCCCCGATTTTCCCCCCGTTTTTTGGAGCATGCTGCTGCCATGGAAATGGATCAACTGGTTGCCCTGTGCAAACGCCGCGGAATCCTCTTTCAGTCGAGTGAGATCTACGGCGGGTTGAACGGCTTCTGGGATTACGGTCCGATCGGCGTGTTGCTGAAGCGGAACGTCCGGGAGGCGTGGTGGCACGACATGGTCACCGCGCACAACGAGTTGACCGTCGCGTCCGGCGCCCCCTCGACCTACGAAATGGTCGGCCTGGACTCGACGATTATCATGCACCCCCAGGTCTGGAAGTGCTCCGGGCACTACGACCTGTTTCACGACTACATGGTCGACTGCCGCGAGTCGAAGCGGCGTTATCGCTACGACCAGGTTCAGGGCCGCTGGGTCGAGCATAAGGGCCAGAAGATCTTTGTGGCCACCGAGGCCAATGGCGACGAGGCCCTGGAAGAAACGCAGCATAAGGCGCTCAAGTTCTTCGGCCTGCGAGCCAAGGACGCCGGCGAAGTCCATTGGGAAGGCGATCTGGTCTCGCTCACCACGGTCAAGGATTTCGCTGCGGTGCTGGGACCCGACGCAAAGACGCTCGGCACGCTGACCGAGCCCCGCGAGTTCAACCTGATGTTCAAGACGATCCTCGGCGCCTTGGGCGGCGAGGAGAACGCGGCGTTCCTGCGTCCCGAAACGGCCCAGGGAATCTTCGTGAACTTCAAGAACGTGATGGATAGCTCGCGCGTCCGGATTCCCTTCGGCATCGCTCAGATGGGCAAGAGCTTCCGGAACGAGATCACGCCGCGCAACTTCACCTTCCGTTCGCGCGAATTCGAGCAGATGGAGATCGAGTTCTTCTGCCACCCGCAGAAATCACGCGAGTGGTACCAGTACTGGCGCGACCGTCGCTATCAGTGGTACCTGAACCTCGGACTGGCTGGCGACCGCCTCCGGCTCCGCGATCACAGCGCCGAAGAGTTGAGCCACTATTCCTGTGGAACGGCCGACATCGAGTACGCCTTCCCGTTCCTGGCCGTCGGCGATTTCGGCGAGTTGGAAGGAATCGCCCACCGCGGCGATTTCGACCTGCGCAGCCACATGGAAGGCAAGCTGGTGCGCAAGGGGAACGAGCTGGTCGTGGAAACCGACGAGAACGGCAAGCCCCGGCACCGCGGCAGCGGCAAGGACCTGAGCTACTACGACGACCAGACCCAGGAGCGCTTCATCCCGCACGTGATCGAACCTTCGTCCGGCGCGGATCGGGCCACCTTGGCCTTCCTCTGCGAGGCCTACAACGAAGACGAGGCCCCCGACGAAAACGGCACGCCGACCAAGCGGGTCGTGATGCGGTTCCACCCCCGCCTGGCCCCGATCAAGGCCGCGGTCTTCCCCTTGGTCCGCAAAGACGGCATGCCCGAGGTGGCCAAGGAGATCTACTCGACCCTCAAGCAGCAGTACAGCGTGTTCTACGACGAAAAGGGCGCGGTCGGCCGCCGCTACCGTCGCCAGGACGAGATCGGCACGCCGTTCTGCATCACGGTCGACGGCCAGTCGATGACCGACGGCACGGTCACCATCCGCGACCGCGACTCCCTGAAGCAGTGGCGCGTCAAGAAGGAAGAGGTCTTCGACGAAATCAAGGACCGGCTCAAGGGCTAAGCCCAAAGCCGTTCACTCGGTTGACGCAAGGCTTTGTTTAGCCCAGTCGCTTGCGACCGGAGGCTCGTCGTTCGTTCAGGACAGAACTCCTTGGCGTCTTCGCGTCTTGGCGAGAGACTTTTTTTCTTCTTCACGCCAGGTAGAAATTGGGCCAGCCCATCTGCTAGACTCACCCATGGCAGCTGAAACGCACGCCCCACGATCCTTGGCAATTCGGCAAATCTTGGAAGCCCTGAGGCCGGCCGGTCCCGGGGACTCGCTTGCGTTTTCTCTAGACCACCCAGACTATCTGGCTGAGCCCA
>JBDKTH010001161.1:0-4402 GCA_039680305.1 Thermoguttaceae bacterium
CGCAACGACTCCTCTTTCTTCCCTTGGCGTCTTTGCGTCTTGGCGAGAGTCTTCTTCCTGGTTCATCCGGAGGAAGCGTGCCGGAAGGGATGCTTCCGCCGGATGAACCTCTGGCATTCCTTCGTCATTTGCCCTTTCGGCCTTCGACACCGCGTATAATTCAACGCCGCGACGGGCGGCCATGAATCTGCTCAACGCGATCTCGGATCGCCATCCTTGGGAGTTGCACGATGAAGCGAATCAGTGTGATCGGGCTTGGTCTTGGGCTGTTGGGGCTGTGGGGGTTCGTGGGATGCACGCCGGCGGGGTCAACGCCCAAGGACGAGTCGTTTTCGCTCCAGTCGCCGGCGACGGAACGGGGTGCGGAGGAGTCGACCCAGTCGCCGGTCGCGGCGTCGAAGCCGGAGGCGGAGAAGGCCGCGTCGGGCGACGGGCGAACGATCGTGCTGGGCGAGAAGCTGACGCTCACTGCCCCGGCCCATTGGGTGCCCAAGGCGCCGGCGATGCAGATGATCGCCTATGAGTTCGCGGTGCCGGCGGTGGAGGGCGACTCGCAGGACGGCCGCGTGACGGTGATGACGGCTGGCGGCACGGTGGAGGCGAACATCACGCGATGGGCCGGCCAATTCGCCCAGCCTGACGGCTCGGAGACCAAGGCCAAGACGGAGAAGAAGACCGTCGCCGGCCAGGAGGTGCATCTGGTCGACCTTGCCGGCACGTACAACGACTCGCGCGGCCCGTTTTCCCCGGCCGTCGCGCGGCCCGACTATCGGATGCTCGCCGCGATCATCCCCACCTCGGACGGGTCGCACTTCATCAAGTTCTATGGACCGAAGAAGACGGTCGGCGAGAACGAGCAAGCGTTCCGAGGCATGATCGAGGGGATGAAGTAGCCCCACCAATCAGGGGAATATTGGTAGCTCAAATCTCCAAGTTATTTCTGGACGGGTCCCTAGCGATTTTTTTCCGGCTGGCCCAATCAAAGACTAGAAATTGGGCCAGCCAATCCGCTATGCTCAAGCCCGGAGGCCCAAAGCCTCACACCGTTTGATCTTTGGCAATTCGAAAAGCGATATCGTTGTCTCCGGGGCCGCGAGTCTCCCCCCATAGTCGACAGTCGAGCGCGGCCCCGGTTGCCACGAGAGAGGTGTTTTTCTGACTGCACGGGAATGGCCCTTTGCGACATACCTCGCCAGAGTTAGCGATTTACAGATCCATCAATCGCCATAACTACTTTCTTCGATGATAGTTGCGACTTTCACACAACGCGCAAGTTCTTGGCCGCATGCGAAGTCGCCACGCACGAAGGAACGAAGGCTACACCTGTGAGGGGTGAGCTGGATGGCGTGCTGCAAGACGGAACCGATTGCTGCCCCCCATCGCCAGTGAGCGACTTGCATGGAGAGTCCTGGTCCCCGAGGCCCCAATCCATGACAGTCCCGTCAGGAATTGTCGCCCGGAGGACCCGCGGTTACCATTACCTATTGGACGTTGTGGCGGTCAATACATGGTCAGAGTGGTGGTTCTCGCATGCAGCTTCCCGCAGAGGGTGCTCGCTGGCTGATCTCGTTGCGCTGGTGCGCGTGTGCCGGCGTCTTCGTGGTGATCTTTTTGGCCTCCTCGGTGGCCGGCGTCGTCGCCAATCCCCTGCCCCTCTACGCCGTCGCGCTGGGCATGGTCGGCTACAACGTCCTGTTCAACGCCTACCAAAAACGGCACCATGCCAGCAATGGAAGCGTCGACCGGAGCATCTTCGCCCAGGTGTTTTTGGATCTGATCGCCCTGACGCTCCTGCTCTACTTCTCCGACCTGCCGCGCAATCCGTTTTTGGTCTACTTCGTCTTCCACATGATCATTGCGGGGATGTACCTGCGTGGCTGGTCGCCCTACTTTTTCGCCGTGATGTCGACCGTGCTGATCGGGGCGGTGATGCTGTTGGAGTATCTCGGTCTGATCCCGGTCTTTCCGCTGGAATTCTCCGCGGCGATGGGCACCGAGCCGCCCGACGGGCTGTACCTGCTGGGCGTCTTCACGGCCAACTGCAGCGCCCTGTGGATCGCCGTCTATTTTACGACCTCGATCCGCCGCTACGTCGACCGGGCCCACGCCGAATTGCGGCAGAAGGAAAAGATGCTGGGCATCGGGCAACTGGTGGCCGGGATCGCCCATCAGATCGCCAACCCCTTGGACGGCGTGCAAAACTGCCTCCAGCGGATTGGCGAACGGGTCAAGAATGATCCGCATCTGAACGAATATGTCAAAATGATGACCGAAGCCCTGGAACGGATCGAACGCACGGCCAAGCGGGTCCAGGCCTTTGCCCAGCCGCGCGGCATCACGCTCGAACGGACCGACGCCAACGCGGCCGTCGAAGGGACGCTTTCCGTGCTGGGGACCAACCACGGGCCGAACATCCGGATCGAGACCGACCTGGGCCACGTCCCCCCGGTGCAAGGCGACCGGTACACGTTGCAGGAAGTCCTCTTCAACCTCTGCACGAACGCCCTGGCGGCGATGCCCCGGGGCGGCACGCTCACGCTCCGCACGTTCTCCCTGGGACGCAAAGACGAGGACCAGATGGGCTCCGTGGCGATCGAGGTGACCGACACCGGCGTGGGCATCCCGCGGGTCAACCTGGAAAAGATCTTCGAGCCGTTCTTCACCACGCGGGCCGACTCCGGCGGCACGGGCTTGGGCCTGGGACTGTGCCGGATGCTGATCGCCGAGATGGGCGGCCGCATCGAAGTCCGCAGCGCACTGGGCCAAGGCACGACGTTCACGGTGGTGCTCAATCCCGTCCCTCAGGCCGAGCCGGTGAGAGCCCCATGAGAATCCTGGTCGCCGACGACGAAAAGATCAAACGCATCACCCTGGCCGACGACCTTTCGACCCAGGGGCACGAGGTAGTTACCGCCGCCGACGGCGAAGAAGCCGTGCGCCTGCTGGAGACCGGCCACTTCGACGTCGTGGTGACCGACCTGAAGATGCCCAAGGTCGACGGGATCGAACTGTTGAAGCGGATCAAGCAGAGCCCGTTAAGCGACGTGGCCGTGATCATGATGACCGCCTACGGCAGCATCCAGGTGGCGGTCGAGGCGGTCAAGCTCGGGGCCTACGACTTCATCACCAAGCCGTTTCGCAACGAGGACATCTTCCCCCTGCTGGCCCGGCTGGAACGCGAACGCCAGCCCACAAGCGAGCCTCCCCCGCCCTCCCGCTCCGGCACGGTCGCCGACATCGACCAGGAAATCGTCGGCCAGTCGGCGGCGATAAAACGGGTCAAGCACATGATCGGCATCTCGGCCAAAACCGACGCCAACGTGCTTCTCTACGGCGAGACGGGCGTCGGCAAGGATCTGATTGCCTCGGTCATTCACCGCCACTCGCACCGCCAGGGGTTTCCGTTCGTCAAGGTCGGCTGCACCCTCTTCCCGGCCAACCTGATCGAGAGTGAACTCTACGGCCACGAAAAAGGCTCCTTCACCGGGGCGGACCAGAAACGCTTGGGCCGCTTCGACCTGGCCCAGGGCGGCACACTCTACCTGGACGACGTCGACGACATCCCCCTGGAACAACAGTCGAAGCTCTTGCGTGCGATCGAGGAAAAGGTCTTTGAACGCGTCGGCGGTTCCTCGCCGATCCAGGCCGACGTGCGAATCGTCGCCTCCACGAAACAAAACCTCTTGGACAAGATCGCCACCGGAACCTTCCGCCAGGACCTCTATTACCGCCTGGAAGTCCTCCGGATCAACATCCCGCCGCTGCGCGAGCGGTTGGACGACCTGCCCCTGCTGGCCGAGCATCTGTTGGCACGAATCGCCAAAGACGGCTCCTACCAACTCGACCCGGAGGCCATTGAGGCCCTCCAGCAGCACAACTGGCCGGGCAACGTGCGCGAGCTGTACCACACCCTGGAACGCGCCTTTTTGATCGGCTCCGGCCGCATCACGGCCGAACTCCTCGCCACCGAGATCAGTGCCCCGTCAGGCCGGCCTGCGGCGGCCTCCCCCCAATCACCGCAAGGCGGCAATTTCCAAGCCGTGATGGACCACGCCGAACGCGAGCTGCTGGAAAACGCCCTAAAGACCTCCGGCGGCAACAAGACGGCCGCCGCCGCCGCATTGGGGATGAAGGCCTCAACCTTCCGCGATAAGTTGGCCAAGCATGGACTGGGGTAAAGGACGAAGTACGAAGGACTAAGGACTAAGGAAAGCCCGAAAAGGAAGTACGGCTGATCAGACGCATTCGGTCATTCGTGTTTGCCCTTCGCCCTTCGCCCCTCGCCCCTCGCCCCTCGTCCTTTCCTACAGGAAGTGCATCTCCGCATCACATTCGTTGTTCCCCTGACGGCTGGCGAAATAGACGGTCACATCACCGTCGGAGCTGACCTTCACGGGATGGG
>JBDKTH010001324.1:0-7634 GCA_039680305.1 Thermoguttaceae bacterium
GGCCGCACGTCGGCCGGCAGGCGGTCCAGGAACATCTCCTTCCCCACGGCCATGTGGCTCTTGTCCTCGGGGCACAAGAGCACGCGCATCCCGGTCGTGCGGGCAAAGGCCACCAGCGCGTCGCGCACCATGACGTGGTCGTGTTCCTTGAGCTGCTGGTTCTCGGCGTCCTTGCGACGGTCAAGGTCGGTCATCGGCTTCTGGTGGATGAGCCAATAGGGGGAGTTGCGCAGACGCGGGATGGCGCAGAGGAACTTGCCGTCTTCCAGCCCGTGCTGCTTGAGAAACGGCACCGCCGCCGCATCGTTGCGCAGATTGACGCTGAACGCGGCGTCCGGCCCGAACTCGAGAATCGGACACTGAACGCCGTCCTTGCGGGCCTGCTCCAACGAGATGCTGTCGCGGAAGAAGACGAACTTCGCCTGGTCCAAGACCGGCTTCTGCTTCGCCGCGCTGGGCCCGCCATAGGTAATCCCCAAGACGCCATACGGCTTGCCGGTTTTCGTGCGCCACTGGTCGAGCGACTTGGCGGCCACCAGCGACGGCCCCGAACCGTGGAGCAGGAAGTCGCACGCGTCGAAGGCCGCCTTCACGTCCTGGCCCTGGACAATCTTCACTTTGGGGAAATTCCGCCGCAGCATCTCCTCCGCGCCGTCGCCGATGTTGTTCGGCCAAAGCCAGACCTCGACCTCGGGCAGCTGTTCGCCCAAGAGCCGAAGCATCCCCGGCGTGTGGCCGATGTCGCCGATGTTCACCGTCTGCCATCCCGACTTGAGCAGGAGGCGGCGGGGGCGAGCCGAGGAGGCGCCAGTCGTCTGCGCCAGGAGTGGAGTGCTCGGCGCGAGCGCCAGGGCCAGCAGTTCGAGAAAGTCGCGTCGGTTCATGATCGACAGGTCCGTTTGGTTGGGGATCCGCATGTTTCAACGGGGCCCGCATGTGCGGCCGCAGGCGCCGGTGCGTGGATTGTAGCCCAAGCCGCCCGGCGGTGGTCAAGCCCCCAGTCCTCGATTATAGTTCCTCACGCTACTGCCGCCATTCGAAGAGTTTCTTCCTGGAACGGTTGGGTGGCATGCCGTCACGGAGCGCAGCGACTCCCTCGGCATGGGCGTGAGAGAGGAGACATGCCACCCATTTTGCCAGGTCTCGCCACAGGCGATGGCTGCGCCCGGTTCGGCTTGGAACGGGCGTTCCGGCGGAGTATGCTATGATTTCCCATTGGTGCGGGTTCGATCGTCACCCACATTCGGAGAGAAACATGTGCACGTCTGCGGTCCGCTGCCGTCTCCTGGCCCTGGTGCTTCTCGCGTTGCTCGCGTCGCCGGGGCGTGCCGACGAGGCGGTCCAGAGTCGGCCGAAGCAATGGGCCGAGCCGATCACCCTGGAGGGCGTGCCCAACCTGCACAAGGTCACCGACAGCCTCTACCGCAGCGCCCAGCCGACCGACGTGGGGATGGAAAGCCTCAAGCGTCTAGGGATCAAGACCGTCGTCAACTTGCGATCCTTCCACTCCGACCAGAAGCTCCTCGGTTCTACTGGACTCGCCCTCGAGGCGATTCCTATGAACACCTGGGACATCTCCCCGAAGGAGGCCGCCCAGTTCCTGCGCATCGCCACCGATCCCAAGCGGGCCCCGGTGCTGGTCCACTGCCAGCACGGGGCCGACCGCACCGGCACGATGTGCGCCACCTACCGCATCGCCGTCCAGGGCTGGACCAAGAAGGATGCCATTCGCGAAATGACCGAGGGCGGCTTCGGCTTTCACGCCATCTGGCGCAATCTGATTTACTGGGTCGAAAAGCTCGACGTCGCGCAAGTCTGCCGCGAGGCCGACCTGCCCGAACCGGCCCCCGCGGCAGACGCCAAGTGAATCCCTCGTTCCCGAGCCTTCCTCAGACGCACGACAGCGCCCCGAGGACCATCGAGCCCCGGACCTGGGCAAGGCTCTTCACCAGGAAGTCAATGTCGGCGTTGGTGTGCAGCGCCGTGGGAATGACCCGGATAATCGACTTGCCCAGCGGCACCGCCGGGTAGACCACGGGCGACACCCAGATGCCGCAGGTCTTGCGAAGCTCGTAGGCCAGGTGAATCGCGTTGGTGCCGCTGCACTCGATCGGCGTGATCGGCGACTGCGTCGTGCCCATCTTGAACCCGCATCGCCGCAAGCCCGACTGCAGCCGTTCGGTGTTCTCCCAAAGCTTCGTGCGCTGGGCGTCGGCGTTCTCCAACAGCCCGAGCGCGACTCGGGTGGCGGCGACGATCGCCAGCGGCATGGCTTTGGTAAAGACCATCGTCGGGGCGTTGAAGCGAATGTACTCCACGACGGCCTTGTTGCCAGTGACAAAGCCCCCCAGGGTTCCGAGCGCCTTGCTGAACGTGCCGATCTCCAGGTCCACCTGGTCGTACACATCGAAGTGAGCCGCCGTGCCGCGGCCATTGGGCCCAAAAACTCCCGTGCCGTGCGCGTCATCCACGATCAACCGAGCGCCGTAGCGAGACTTGAGCGTCACCAAATCCCGCAAGGGTCCCACATCGCCCTGCATGCTGTAGACGCCATCGACCACGACCGCCACGCTCCGCGTGCCGGCCACCTTTCGGAGGATGCTCTCCAAGTGGTCCAGGTCGTTGTGTCGAAAAACGCGAACCTCGGCGCCCGAGATCTTCGCGCCACAGACGAGGCTGGCATGGGCAAACTCGTCCAACACCAGCAGGTCGCCGGGACGGGCCAGGCAGGCGACGGCCCCCATCGTAGCCATCGCGCCGGCGCTGAACACCAAGGCCGACGGGTGCTGCTTGAACGCGGCGATCTGCTCTTCCAGGGCCAGATGCTCCAGCGTGTTGCCGGTCATCAACCGGGACCCCATCGGACAACTGACCCCATACTGACCGACCACTTCCAGGGCCTTTTGCCGCACGTCGGGATGCATCGCCAGGCCCAGGTAGTTGTTCGTACTGAACTGGAGGAGTCGGCGTCCCTCGGCGTCGATCCACGGCCCCGCGTTCCTGCGAGGAGAAACGTCGGCAAAAAGTTCCGCCGCGACCCCATACTCCCCAGCGCCAATCGCCTTGGGAGCCGTCAGGAATTCGCGACACTTCGCAAAGATGTCGTTCGTGGTAGACATGATTTCACAACCTGCAAGACGGTACGCCGATGCCACAGCATCGGCTCTAGGAATAACCCCGATTCCCTTCACGAGAGGTGCTGCTCCTTGCGAAATCGTCCCTACACTATGCTTTTGGGGGACACGGAATGCAACTGTTTTTCCCCTCGTGTAGCTGGAGGCGTTTCTGACGGGAGTAGGGGGCGTGAAGCACGGAACCCGAAGGGAAATGGTGTGTTGCGCGAACCGACCAACCAACGTGTTGAACGGTTCCCCTTGGAGCAATCGAGTGCGAAACGCACGATTCTTCTCGGGGCTCGCTTCACACGCCCTACACGTCTTTCCGCGACAGGTCGGAAAAGTATCACAACTCGTCGGAAAGCGTGTTGTGGCACATCTTCGGGGCCCGGCATAATACCCGTATCCAATGGCGTCAGTCGGCGCTGAGGGCAGGACACGACGGACCGATCGCCGGCGCTTGAGCAAGATCGCGACTCATAACGAGGAGACTATGGACCGGGCGAGGGCTGGAACGCCATCGTCTGGTCGCTGATGGTATTGCGGCAATTAGGGTAGCGTGTTGTCGTTGGCAAAGCTCAAGGAGAATGCGAATGAACGGCGATCCCTTCATGTTGGTGCGATCCAGGAAAGGGTTCACCTTAGTCGAACTCCTGGTCGTTATCGCGATCATCGGCCTTCTGATCGCCCTGCTCTTGCCTGCCGTCCAAGCCGCCCGCGAAGCTGCGCGGCGGTCGCAATGCGGTAACAATGCCAAGCAGATCGGCCTGGGGCTGCACAACTATCACAGCGTCTATGGGACCTTTCCCCCGGCCGTGCTCAATTCGGGCGCCTTGGCCAAGACGAACTACGAAGGGGGCGTGAAGAACACGACCGGCTGGGCCCTATTGTTGCCGTTTATGGAGCAGCAGCCATTGTGGAACAAACTCGATTTCAAGTGCGCGTTCGGGAGGGGATATCTCGGTTCCAATACCGCGGCGGATATCGTGCTCCCCGATGTCAACGCCCCCTACCTGGCGACGCGGATCAATGTCTACGAGTGTCCCAGCGCCCGGAATATGGGCGAGTTCGTAGCGTACAACACGACCTACACCAACTACCTGACCAACCCACAGGGCGCCTACCGGACCAACTGGTTCTTCTCCGCCGGCGTCCTCACCGAGCAGAGTAGTCCCTACGCGAACTACGGTTCCGACATCCGGCAGGGGATGTTCGGGGCGCAGCAGGGATGCACCTTTGCCAAGATTCAAGATGGCTCCAGCAATTGCTTGGCCTGCGGCGAAGGGATCGGGAATGTCACCGGCGTCTGCGGCGGCGTTCACTGGGGACCGATCGCCCTGTTTGGCAACTACACGAACATCTTCGGCCGCGTCGAGAGCAGTTCCAGCACCGGGACGATCACCTTCACCTGGATCCATCAGACGAACTTCACCATCAACAGCAAGGCGCAAATCAGCGGCGGGACGAATCATACGTGTCGCACCGCCTCGGTCTTCGGCAGCGACCATCCGGGCGGCGCGAATTTCGTCCTCGGCGACGGCTCCGTCCGCTTTCTGGCCGAGACGCTCGACTACCTGACGCTCTGCCGCCTGGCCTACATCCACGACGGCGAACCGGTGACAGTGCCCTGATGCGACAACTGGAATGCCCGGAGCAAGGAATCGAACCACGGAGGCCACGGAAGAGAGGAAGCGAACAAACCACGAAAGACACAAAACACACGAAAGCAAGGGAAGACTGAGGCGATTGGTCGCCTTTCTCATGGGGCTTAACGAACAAGATCGGTAGCACACACCAGGAAGGGAAGAAACACTAGGCTTCACTAATCCACGCTAGTTGCCTTTATTAGTGTCGATTAGCGAAGATTAGTGTTCCTTATCTCCCCTGGAATGCCTCACGGTCGACTTCCGGCTTTGTTTGTCAAACCATACTCGACCTTTCTTCCTTTTCGTGTATTTGGTGTTTTTCGTGGTTCCCATTCCCGCATTTCTTCTCCGCGTTTCCGTGGTTATCTTCCCATCCTTCGGTACCAAGAGGCAAGGAGACCTCGCATGACGTTTCGGAAAACCCTCACCTGGACGCTGCTCCTGGGGATCGCAAGCTTTGCGGCCGGTTGCGGAAAATCGGGGCCCACGGTGACGACCGTGCCTGTCTCGGGGACCGTCTTCCTCGACCAAAAACCGCTGCCCGACGTGACCGTCGTGTTTATCGGCGAAGGCTTGAAATTCGTCGGCATGGGCAAGACCGGCCCGGACGGCAAGTACCAGTTGGACCAGAGCGTGGTCCCGGGCAAGCGAGGGGCCATGCCAGGGAAGAACCAGGTCCATTTCACCAAGGCCGACGACAAGGCGGCGGAAGGTCCGCCGATGATCCCGCCGACCTCAAGCTCCATCGTCCAACCCCAAAAGGGCCCGCTGCCGGCCAAGTACTGCGATCCGCAGAAGCCGCTGTTGACTTTCGAGGTCCCCGAAAAGGGAACCCAGGCGGCCGATTTCCAGCTGTCCAGCAAGTAGCAAGAAAAGCACAATAACGGATCGGCGAGTGTTTCTATCCCGTCAGGCATCCAATAAGGAGGCACGATCAGCCAGCTGACCGTGCCTCCTCGCGTTTTGCCATTCCCTTACAGGCAGCGTAGGAACGCCACAAGGTCTTGCTTTTCCTCGTCGGTGAGCTTCGTCTCCAGAACGAGGTTGTGGAACTCCACCGTGTCTTCGAGGGTCAGGAGACGCCCGTCGTGCAGATAGGGGGGCGATTCCTTGATGCCTCGCAGCGGGAACGTCTTGATGGGGCCGTCGCCGCTGGCCATGCGTCCATTGTACCGGTGCGGCTCGAAGAACCGTTCGGTATGGAAGTTGTGCATGGTGTTGTCGGTGTAGTAGGGCGCGGGATGGCAGACGGCGCAGCGTCCCCGCTCAAGAAACACCTTCTGGCCACGCAGTTCGGCGGCGGTCGCTTTCTGAGGGTCGAGCGTGCCGAAGACGGTCAGCTTCGGGGCCGGGGGGAAGTCGAGAATCGAGATGAACTCGGCCATGAAGTGGACCTGGCTGCCTCGCTCCAGGGTGTTCACGCCTTTCTTCGTGGCGATCACCGGATCGCCGTCGAAGTAGGCCGCCCGTTGCTCGAACTCCGTGAAGTCCTCAACGCTCCTCAGCGCCCGCTGCGAGCCGAACAACCGCTGCACGTTGGCGCCTCGCAACGGCGGCGTGTCGAGGCGATGCCGGAACTCCTGCGGGCGGATGTCGCCGACCAGATGCGTGGTGGCGTTGGAGTGCCCATTCACGTGACAGTCGAAGCAGGTGACGCCCATGCTCGGCTTGAGCGACCGCCGGTCCTCGGTGGCATTGAACTGCTGCTGGGGAAACGGCGTGACCAGCAGGCGCAGCCCTTCCAACTGCTTGGGGTTCAGGATCCCGTTGAACAGCTTGTAGTAGTTCTGGAGCGTCACCACCTGCCCTTGGGAAACGTCGCCCAGATCCGTTCGCGTCGTCAGAAAGACCGCCGGCGGGAATTCCGGCAGCATATGCGTGGGCAAGTCGAAGTCGAGGTCGAACCGCGTCAGGTCGCGTCCCTCCTGCCGCTTGATCTCATCGATATGGTATTGGGGAAAGACCATGCCGCCTTCCGGATGATTCGGATGCGGCAGCGGCAGGAACCCGTGGGGCCAGAGCCCCTTCTGGCGAATCTCCTCCGGCGTCATCGCCGCCAACTCCTGCCACGACTTGACGCCCGCGGGCAACTTGGCCCGCACACCCTCCTGAATCGGTTTGCCGCGCGACATGGTCACCCCTTGCGCAGGGCGATCGCTCAGGTCATACCGATCCTCCAGCAGCGTCTCGTGCTGCTTCTGGATCTGCGGCTTGGCAGCCGCCATGCGCTGGACCGTGACCGAAAAGTCCTCCTTGATCACAACCGGCGAATAGCTGCTTGCCGGACTCTCTTGCCCCAAAGCCACTTGGCCCGTCATCAGCGCAGCGAGCATCAACGCTCCCACGGCAGCCCACCCAGCAGGTACTTTCGTGCTGAACATCTCGGAGCCCTTTCATGTTGCGGAGAGAAAATGGGCCAAACGAGAAATGCCGCCCGTCCAGTGACCCCGCGTCGCACGAGGGCTGCAAGGTTGGCTTGGGGGGGCCGAGAATCCGGTAGGTTGAGTCCGGAAGATTCGCGGAATCCGCCCCATGCCCTCGCCGACCATCCGGTCGGGACGCATTTCCACTTCGGATGGCACTTTATGCACTTCAGACGGAAGTGTCAAGAATTTTGCGGCGCGGTGCCCCCACGCCCCCAGGCCAATTGCCTGGGCGGCGGCATACTTCCATCCCACGTCCAAGACGGCCCCGCGTGGCGAGATCCACCCTGCCTGGATTCACGGCTTGGCCGGTTGGCCAAACGCCGCACGGGTGACCAGCAAGCCCTGGTAGCCGGCCGGGATGACCACGCGGCCATTCCAGAAAGCGCAGGCGCCCGGATGGCCAAAGAGCGTGTACTGGTGCTCGAGCTTCGGCCGGGTGATGTCCG
>JBDKTH010000915.1:0-2255 GCA_039680305.1 Thermoguttaceae bacterium
CAGATCAGCACCGTGTCGTCCGGCTCGACCGAGGCGGCGTAGCGGCCGTCGCGGGAGAAGGCTTGAAGGCGGACGGCTTTGAGGCAGCGGGTTTCCTTGCCCTTGGCGAGGTCCCAGAAACGGGTCGTGTTGTCGGTGTGCGTGGAGACGAGCGTGCGGCCGTCGTCCAGGAAGGTCTGCACGTAGCTGTCGCGGCAGATGCCTTCCCCTTTCATCTGGCAGCCGGGCCCGGTGAGGGTTTGCAGGACTTGGCCCGTGGCCACTTCGACCAGGTGGATCTCGCCCGTTTGAAGGCCGACGGCCAGCGTTTTGTCGTCGGGCGAGAAGCAGGCCGTCGTATAGCCCTTGGGTGAGGCGAGCTTCAAGACCCGCTTGCCGGTGCTCGTGTCGAACACCAGGCACAGTTTGCCGACGGCCTCCGGAATGGCCAAGAGCCGCCGGCTCGGGGAAAAGGTGGCCGTGTGGAGGAAATGGGTGATCGGCTTCATCGGCTGGGCCCGGTCTTGGGCCGTAAGCTCGATCGGGCTGGCCTGCGTGGGACGCTCGGCCGGCAGGTCCCAGAGGAGGATCTTCTGCCGGGCCGGATGCCAGCAGACGACCCGCTTGCCGTCGGGGAAGATCGCCGGATAGTTGGCCCGGCCCGGCCAACTGCGCAAGCGCTCGGGCAGGCCGGTCAAATGCTCGCGGCGTTTGCCGCTGCGGCAGTCCAACAGGTCGATCGACGCGCCGGTGTCGATCGCCAGACGCGAGCCGTCCGGGGCGAAGTCGACGGCCAGCGCGTGGACGTCGGCCGCCTGTTCCAGGAAACCGTCGTTGTTCTTCGGCGCGGGATGGGGCCAGCGGTGGAGTTCCCGGCCGCTCTCGGTCTCCCAGAGGCGAGCCGTGCCGTCTACGCTGACCGTGGCCACCCGATCGCCGTCGGGCGAAAACTCCACGTCGAGGACCCGGCCGAAATGCCCGTCGGCCGGCGGTTCGGGCTGCGATCCGTATTCCCAGGGACGCACCAAGGTGGTTTGCGCCAGGGCCACCGACTTCCCGTCGGGGGTGAACGCCAGGCTGGCCGGGCGCAAAATGGGACTGACGAACTTGTGCCGGACCTGGCCGCTGCGCACGTCGACGATCTGGAACTCCGGCTCCTTGAGCGTGCGCATCAATTGGATCGCCGCCAGGCGGCTGTCTTGCGACAGGGCGGCGGCGACGTCGAGGACCGGCATCTTTTCCGGCTGCTCGGCAAGCGTGCTGAGGATCTTGCCCGAATTCGTGTCCACTGCCAACAGAAGCCGGTGCGTTTGCATCAGCACGGTCCGCTTGTCGGGCGTGAGCCAGATCTGATTCAGCACGCGGCTGGGGTTGTCGCCCGGCCGGTCGGCGGGCACGGCCTTCACGGTGAAGAAGACGTCGGACACCGACACGCGCGCTCGGACCAGTTCCAGCCCGCTCATCGCGGGGCGAAACCGGAGCGTCTGGTCTTCGTGGGCCGAGACCAGCGTGGCCCCGTGGTCGGTCAGCGTTGTCGGCCGATCCCCCAGGTAATAGAACATCTCGGAGGCCATCTGCCCGGTCTCTGTATCGAGCAGGCGCCAGACGCGCTTCTGATCGGTGACGAACAGTTGCTTTCCGTCGGGCGTGAATTCGAGGTGCGCCGGGTTGCCGATGTAGTACTCCAGGTCTTTCGCCGCGGTCGGGCCCGGGTCCGAGTAAGCGAACAGCGCCGGGTTCAACTTCCACTCCCAGTCATGCTCCCAGGCCATCTCCCCGGTGGCCACGTCCCAGGCACAGACGGCCGCCTTGCCCAAGGTCTTCGACCACGAGGCGGCCAACTGCTGTCCGGAGGGAGAAAAGGCGAGCCCCTGAACCGCCTGCGGCAGCGGCCCAATCCGCCGCAGCGTTTGGCCCGACGTGGTCTCCAAGATGCGGATCGAGAAATCGTTATATCCCTGACGTCGGTACGCGGGATCGAATCCGGCGCAAGCGATCCGCGTGCCATCGGGCGAGATCACCAGCTTCTGGATCGGCGACCCATGCCGCCACCGTGCCGACCCGAGCCGTGCGAGGGCTCCGTCGGGCAGCCGGTCCCCGTCGCAATCGCGATGCACCGGCTTGGTGTCCGTTCTGGGGATTGGGATCGCCGCCTTGGCCGCTCCTTGGCCCCCGCCAAGCCCCATGCCCACGGCGACCAATACGGTTGCTGCAATGTTCTGCCAGGTTTTCATGCCCGCTTTCCTCCTGTTCGAACCTCACCCTGTCCAACGTTC
>JBDKTH010001075.1:0-3055 GCA_039680305.1 Thermoguttaceae bacterium
CAGATCGGTGACCTCTTGGAGTTCCCAGACGCGAACCCGTTTCGCGTACGCGCATACCGGAACGCTGCCCGAACGTTCCGGGAGCTGCCGGAATCGGCTGAAGAAATCCTCGCCGATCCGAACCGACGCCTGACCGACATCAGCGGCATTGGCAAGGACCTGGCCGAGAAGATCGGCGTCCTGGTCCAGACCGGCACGCTGTCGATGCTCGAAGAGCTGTTGGAGCAGGTCCCGCGGAGCGTGTTGGCCATGCTCCGCGTGCCCGGGCTGGGGCCCAAGCGGGCGGCGGCTCTCTATCATGAACTGGGCGTGAGCAACCTCGTCGACCTGCGCGAGGCGTGCCAACAGCACAAGGTCCGCGAACTCAAAGGTTTTGGGGCCAAGACCGAAGAGGCGATTCTTGGCGGCTTGGAGATCGCCTCGCAAGCCGAGCGACGCACCTACTGGGCCGAGGCCGATCTGATCGCCCAAGAGATCCTCAAGCATCTGCGCCAGTGCAAGGCGATCACGAAGATGGAGGTCGCCGGCAGTTACCGTCGCAAGAGAGACACGGTCGGCGACCTCGACGTACTGGTGATCGCCAGGGACGCCACGGAGGCCATGGAGTGTTTCGCCTCCTATCCGGGCTTGGCCCAGGTGCTTGCCCGGGGTGAAACCAAAATGTCGGTCCGGCTCGACACGGGGCTCCAGGTCGACCTGCGCGTCGTGCCGCCCGAATCGTTCGGCGCCGCACTGCAGTACTTCACCGGCTCCAAGGAACACAACGTGATCTTGCGCGGGATGGCCAAGGCCCGGGGACTGAAGATCAACGAGTACGGGGTGTTCCGGGGCGAGAAGTCGATCGCCGGACGCAAGGAGGAGGACGTCTACGGCGCGTTGGACCTGCCCTGGTTCCCGCCCGAACTGCGCGAAGCCCGCCAGGAGTACCAATGGGCCGAGGCCGGACGGTTACCGGAGCTGATCGAGTTGTCCGACCTGCGCGGCGACCTCCACGCCCACACCACCTGGTCGGACGGCGGCGCGAGCATCGAGGAGATGGCCGCGGCAGCCAAAGAACGCGGCCTGAAATACCTGGCCATCACCGACCATTCCCAGCGTACGACGATCGCCAACGGCCTGGACGCCAAACGGCTCCGGCGCCAGTGGGCCGAGGTCGACAAGATCAACCAGCGCCTGCGCGGGTTCACGCTCCTCAAGGGCGTCGAAGTCGACATCCTCGAACGCGGCGGGCTGGATCTCGATGACGAGGTCCTGGCCCAGGCCGATTGGGTTGTGGCAAGTGTCCACTTTGGGCAGAACCAGTCCCGGGAACAGATTACCCGGCGGGTGATCGGGGCCCTGGAGAACCCCTACGTTTCGGCAATCGCCCACCCGACGGGCCGGCTGATCAACGAGCGCAAAGCCTATGAAATCGACCTGGATACGGTCCTTCGGGCGGCCCGGGACCACGGGAAATTGATGGAACTCAACGCCAACCCCCGGCGTCTGGACTTGGACGACGTGGCCTGTTCGATGGCCAAGGGCTACGGCGTGCCAGTTGTCATCTCGACCGACGCGCATAGCATAAATGGGCTGGACGTGCTGCGGTACGGTGTCCTCCAGGCCCGGCGTGGTGGGCTGACCAAGAAGGACGTGGCCAACACCCGCACCTGGCCGCAACTGCGCAAGCTGCTGGGCAAGCCATGAAGATCCACGAATACCAGGCCAAAGAAATTCTTCGCCAGGCCGGCGTGGCGGTCCCCCGGGGGATCGTCGTCGACACGCCCCAGGCCGCCTCCGATGCCTTTCGCCAATTGGGCGGCAAGCTGGCCGTGCTCAAAGCTCAGATCCATGCGGGCGGTCGCGGCAAGGGAACGGTCCGCCACCTCCCCGAGCAACACGGCGTCGAGGTCGTCCACAGTGCCGAGGAAACGTATCAAGCCGCCTGCAACCTTCTCGGGCACACCCTGGTCACCGTGCAGACCGGCCCCGAAGGGCATGTTGTCCATCGGCTGCTGGTCGAGGAGGGACTGGACATCGCCCGGGAACTCTATCTGGGCGTGGTCGTCGATCGGGCCACGGCCAAGCCGGTGCTGATGGCCTCAGCCTCCGGAGGCATGGACATCGAAACGGTGGCTGCGAAGAGCCCGGAACTGATCTTCCGCGAGAGCTTCAATCCGGACACCGGCTTGTGGAGCTACCAGGCCCGAAAACTCGCTTGGCGCCTGGGGCTGGCCAGTGGGGCGGTTCGTTCGGCGGAGAAGTTCATGCGGAGCTTGTGCCGCGTGTTCGTCGCGCAGGATTGCAGCCTGATCGAAATCAACCCGTTGGTGCTCACGGCCGACGGGCAGCTGGTCGCGCTGGATGCCAAGATCACGTTCGACGACAACGCCTTGATGCGTCACCCGGAGCTGGTCAGTCTCCGCGATCTGGCCGAAGAGAACCCAGCCGAGACGCGGGCGACCGAAGAAGGGCTGAGCTACGTCAGACTCGATGGGAACATCGGCTGCCTGGTCAATGGCGCCGGTTTGGCGATGAGCACCATGGACCTGATCAAGTTCCACGGCGGCGAACCGGCCAATTTCCTCGACGTCGGCGGCGGGGCCAACATCCATCAGGTCACCGAAGCCTTCCGAATCCTCCTGGCCGATCCGAACGTCGACGCCGTCCTGGTCAACATCTTCGGCGGGATCATGCACTGCACGACGATTGCCAAGGCGATTCTCGTGTCGTACAAATCCGTCGGCTTCGACGTGCCCCTGGTCGTGCGCCTCGAAGGCACCGAGGTCGAAGAAGGCCGCCGCATCCTCGCCGAGAACAACGTAGACATTGTCACCGCCGACGGGCTGACGGATGCCGCCAAGAAAGTGGTCGCCGCCGCGGGAAGCCGCACATAGGATTTGGGATTTGGGATTTGGAGAGCGTGTGCCACTGTTTGCGTGGAAGGCAAGCAGTGGTACACCGCGTCGAGCATGAATCGACCCGTCTAGCCGCGGCACTTGTGCCGTGCGTCGAGTGCCCTGGCACTCGACGAAATCCCAAATCCCAAATCCCAAATCTGAAATCTGAAATCTGA
>JBDKTH010000968.1:0-2991 GCA_039680305.1 Thermoguttaceae bacterium
GAGGAGTTCACGTTGACGATGCTCGAGCGGGCCGGCCAGGAGCGGCTGGCCCCGATGCTGATGACCGCCCTGTGCGCGGGCATCGCCCTGATCCCGCTGACGCTGGCCGCCGGCCAACCGGGCAAGGAGATCCTCTACCCGGTGGCCACGGTGATCGTCGGCGGCCTGATCAGTTCCACCCTGTTGGACTTCTTCGTCCATCCGGCGCTCTTCTGGCTGTTCGGCCGAAAGTCGGCCGAGCAACAGATCAAGGAGCGGAAGACGCAGACGGACCTGAATTATGTCCCTGATCCCGAGAGCACTCGGGAGTCCGTTTTGTCTACGGTAACCCCTCACGTTTCCTCAAACGACTCCTTGAAAGGAGGCTCATGATGCGTTTCGCGTTGTACGTTGGCTGTGTGACTCTCGTCGGTATGTCCCTCGTGGTGCTGCCCGGTTGTGGCACGAAGCAGCCGGCCGGCGCCCCGGCCCAGAAGCCGGCGACCGAGCACTACGAGGGAGACGGCCACGACCACAGCAAGGATGGTCACAAGGACCACGACCACGAAGGTCACGAGCACGAAAAGGAAGGTCACCAGGAGAAGAAGTAGTCTCCAATGCCGCTCGCCCCGTCCTCTGCCCTCTGATCCCAGAGGGCGGAGGCACGGGGGGCGACCGTCTTAGTGATCAGTCCACGACAGCCGGGAGGTACATCCATGTCTCGCTTCTTTTTGATCGTTGTTGTGCTCGGATTTGCAGCCGTAGCGGGGACAACAGGACTCGGTCCTGAGTCTGCGCGTACCGATCGTCCCAAGGGGATGGACGTTGGTTCGGGAGCGACCCAGTCTGCCGTTCCCCCAGCCACGGGAACTGCCACGCGCTATCACCTGCGGACCCGCACGAAGCGATTCTACCAGCGTGCTGCCTGGCAGAACCGCTGCTGCTGGTCGGCCTCGTCGACCAGCCATACCTGCCGTCACCGTGCGGAAATATGCTAAAGATGGGATTCGCTGGACGCGGGTTGGCCCGGAGCCCGCCAAGCCGGCTGCTGATAGTATGATCTCCCAGATCATCAAGATGGTCCGGGAGGCGCAGAGCAAGCGGTCCCCGAGCGAACAGTGGGTGGAACAGTTCGCCCACTACTACACGCCGGCCGTGATGTCCCTGGCGGTCGTCGTGGCCGTAGTGCCGCCACTCTTGGGAGGCTCTTGGGCGAGTTGGTTCTACCAGGCGCTCGTGCTGCTCGTGATCGCCTGTCCATGCGCGTTGGTCATATCGACGCCGGTGAGCATCGTCGCGGCCCTGGTGGCCGCCGCGCGGAACGGCGTTCTGGTCAAAGGGGGCGTGTACGTGGAAACCCCCAGTCGCCTGAAGGCGATCGCCCTGGACAAGACGGGGACCTTGACGGAGGGACGGCCCGAGGTGATTCGCCTTGCGCCGCTGAGCGGTCACGACGAGCGGGAACTGCTCCAGATCGCGACGGCCATTGAGCTGCGATCCGAGCATCCGTTGGCTCAGGCGATCGTGCGGCACGCAGCCGAGCGAGCGATCCGGCCGGCTCCCGTGGAAAACTACCAGGCGGTGAAGGGGAAGGGGGCGACGGCCATGCTGGATGGCCGACCGGTCTGGGTCGGCTCCCATCGTTACCTGGAGGTACGAGGCCACGAAAGTCCGGAGATGCACCGCCTGCTCGAAGAACTGTCGGCTGGCGGAAGCAGTGTGGTGGTGGTCGGAGAGGACGGGCATGTGTGCGGCCTGATCGCCTTGGCTGACCGCCTGCGCCCGAACGCCGGGCAGTCGGTCCGTGAATTGAAGGCGGCCGGCGTCGAGCACGTGATCATGCTCACTGGCGATAACCAGCCGACCGCCGAAGTGATCGCCCGACAATGTGGCGTCGACGAGTTCCGAGCGGAGCTTCTGCCGCAGGACAAGGTGGCCGCCATGGAAGACTTGGTCCGCCGTTATGGGGCGGTGGGCATGGTGGGAGACGGCGTCAACGATGCCCCGGCGCTGGCCCGATCGAGCCTGGGAATCGCGATGGGAGCGGCGGGCACGGCGGCGATGGAAACGGCCGACATCGCCCTGATGTCCGATGACCTGTCCCGGCTGCCCTGGTTGGTCCATTACTCCCGGCGGGTCCTGCGGGTCATCCGCCAGAACATCTTCGCCTCGCTGGCGGTCAAGGCCCTGTTCGTGCTCCTGACCTTCCTCGGCTACGCCTCCCTTTGGGCTGCCATTGCGGCGGATATGGGCATGTCCCTGCTCGTAGTCTTCAATTCACTCCGTCTTCTGCACGGGAATCCAACGGGAAATACCATCATTTCTGCCTAACTGCCGTTTCTACTCCCACAGGACAGGCTGATCCGGCCCTCGAAAAACCACTGAACTTTCAATCTGGCCCCGCGGCTATCACAGGATGCACGAGGATTGCCAACTTGCCCGATCGGGACTTCTTCGCCTCCAGGTGAGAGTTTCTCCGATTGCCCGCCGGCGGTTCCACTCGGACAATTCACGTTGAAGCTCGTGTCCGCCTCCGCTCCCCGTGCCGGAAGCGGTGATTGGGGGCCCGAGGAAAGGATGCGGTACGGGCAAGCTGTTTCAAGAAATGGAGGACTATCATGAACCATACGAAGAGGCGACGGGCGATTTTCTGGCCAACGGCCTTATTGCTGACAATGTATGCGATTGGTCCCGCCCTCATGGCTCAAGAGGCCGGCCAGCCGGCGCAGGGCACCTTGGGGACGCCGGGCAAGGAGGACGCGGCTGAAGACCAGCCGTCGATGATGCAGTGCCCGATGATGGCGGGCATGAGGGGCATCCAGATGTATTCCGATGGTCCGGTGATGCTGCTTGCACGGGCAAAGGAATTGGGGCTGAGCAACGAGCAAAAGGAAAAGCTGCACGAGATCGAGAAGTCTGCTCGCGCGAAGGCCCGGAGCCTCCTCACGGATGAGCAACGGGGGCAGCTCAAGGACCTTCCCCAGAAACGGCTCTCGATGATGGAACTGAGCC
>JBDKTH010001386.1:0-4159 GCA_039680305.1 Thermoguttaceae bacterium
TGGTCCGGAGCGTTCTACTCGCCCGCCTGATACGCCGGGCCTTCGATCACGAGGATGCCTGGCAGACAGACCCGCGGATTGCGGAAGCCCAGCGCGGCGGGAATCTTGATGCGGCTATCGATGGCCACCGGCAAGGTGCGACGCGGCGGGCCGGCGGTCGCGACAATCAGCTTCGAGCCTTGATTGAAGCTGTCGCCGGTGTAGTCGAGCGTGTCGATATTCGTCGAGGTCTGGAAGTGGAGGTGCTGACGCCAGTCGACCCGTTCCAGAACGTGCCGCAGAACCTCGGGCACCTGGTGCACGTCCAGGTCGGGGTTGTCTTCCTTGGCCACGATGAACAGGTATTTGGCCAACGACAGTTGCCCGTATCCCAGAAGGGCGTTGGCCAGCGTGAGCAATTCGCGGGGGCGACGGGGCTCTTCGTAGGGCACGTAACGTTCGCTGCCGATAGCCAGGAGCAAGGGGTGCACCCCGGCCGCGTCAACGGCGTGCACGGCATGGACGCCGGGGAGCGTCTTGGGCACCACGGGACCGACCAGTTCGTGGATCAGGGCGGCGAAGTGGGTGTCTTCCTGCGGCGGCCGGCCGACGACCGTAAACGGCCACAGCGGCCGCTCGCGGTGGTAGACGTGCTCGACCCGCATCACGGGAAAATCGTGGGCCAGACTGTAATAGCCGAGGTGATCGCCAAAGGGCCCCTCGGGGAGTTCCCGCTTGGGCTCGATGTACCCGGTCAGGCAGAAGTCGGCTTCTGCGGAGATGGCCAGTTCCCCCGGCCGGCAGATCATCGGGATGCGATGACGTCCCAAAAGCCCGGCAAACGCCAACTCGCTCATTCCCGTGGGCAGGGGCATCACCGCGGCCACGGTCATCGACGGCGGACCGCCGATAAACACGTTCACCCGCAGCTTCTCCTTGCGATGGATCGCGGCCGCGTGGTGGACGCCCAGTCCGCGGTGGATCTGGTAGTGCAGGCCGACCTGATGGTTGGGCTCATACTGGCCGCCGGAGATCTGCACCCGATACATCCCCAAGTTGGAGTGTCCCAGCCCAGGGTGGTCGGGATCCTCGCTGAAGACTTGCGGCAACGTGATGTACGCACCGCCATCCATCGGCCAGCACTTCAACTGCGGCAACTGGTCCACCGTGGTCTCGTTGGCCAGCACCGGGCCTCGCCGCACCAGCTTGGGGCGGGCGTGGCGCGCGTGCCAAGGGGTCTTCAGATAGAGCCGCGGGCGCCGCAGGGCGTCGGCCGGGTCGATGGCCAACTCCACCAAGCGGCGGAGCGACTCCAACGAGTCGCGAAAAAGGTACCGCATCCGCTCCATGGTCCCAAACAGGTTGCTGACCATGGGGAAGCGGCACCCCTTGACGCTGGCAAAGTAGATCACCGGCCCGCCCGCCTGGAAGACCCGGCGTTGAATCTCCGCCGCTTCGAGGTGCGGATCGACCGGTTGCTCGATCCGCACGACCTGCCCTTTCGCTGCCAGCTCCTCGACGCACTCTCGCAGAGTCCGGTATCCCATGGTGTGATTCCCAGCGACGTATGGGGGAGGCGTCAGTTCTGCTGCAGTTTGGCGGCCTCGTTGGCGATGTCCTGAAGGATGAAGTCCTTGGGGAGTCCCTCGTCACGCTTTTCCAGGATTTCCCGGTACTTCTTGATGACCTCTCCGAGATCCTCGACCATGCTCCGGTCCGTCTTCAGGCTGGCAAACTCCGGCTTGTCCAACAGCGATCGCCACTTCTTGAAGCCTTCGTCGTACTGATCCTTGGCTTTCCCAAGGTCGGCGCTCTTGTAGGCCTGGTTGCCCAGGTAGATGAACTCCCGGGCCTTCGTGGCCTCGTCGGTCTGTTCGATCTGAGCCCGCCGGCGCCAGTAGGTGAAGTTGACGATCTGCCGGTAGCGGTCGATCATCTCGGCCTTCTTGGCGTCGTCAGCCGCCTGCTTGGCCAGTTTCAACGCCTCGCGGCGCTTGGTGCCCTGCACTCGCTTGGCGACCTCTTCAGGTGTCACCCTGAGCTTTTCGCCCGCATCATAGGCCAGCCGGTGCTGCTCGTCCGTGCGTTTGTCGGCCGGCGTTTCGAGGGCCTTGCGCATGTCGTCGGTCAGCGCATCGCGTTTTTCCTGAGCAATCTTCTCCCGGAGACCCGGCTCGAAGGCATCGATTTCGTTGCTGAGCTTGGCCACCTGCTCCTGGAGCATCTCGCCTTCGTTGAGCCGGATCGACTCGCCGACGCTGGTCGGGATTTCGCGGGCACCGAAGGTGTTCCAGTCGTGTTCGGCCCGATTCCAGGCGCGGCGCGCCTTTTCCGCGAAGATCCCGTCCTGCTCGATGGCGTCGGCATAGTTCATCTGGCACATGGCGACGTAGGAGTGGAAGACCACCGGGCTGGTGCCCCGCAGTGGCGCCCCGGAGTCGACCAGCTTTTCGGCCTTTTCGAACTGCTCCTTGCCCACGAGCCAATTGTCCCGCTGTTCCACGGGACGCGTGCCGTGGATGTCGTAGACGTTGTCGGGATCCTTGTAGAGCTGACGGAACTGCTTGGCCTCATCGGCCCGGCCGATCTTGTGGGAGGTGATCCAGCCCGAGTAGGAAAGGAGCCGCGGCTCGCGCTTGTTGAAGCTGATCCCTTCGTCGAGGAACTTGAGCCCCTTGATCACCCAGCGGAACCGCTCGCGGTAGTCGTCGAACTCGGCCGACACGTTGTAGGAGAGGTTCC
The DNA here is from genome assembly GCA_039680305.1 of Thermoguttaceae bacterium. Classification (GTDB taxonomy): domain Bacteria; phylum Planctomycetota; class Planctomycetia; order Pirellulales; family Thermoguttaceae; genus JBDKTH01. The sequence continues at coordinate 2,722 of JBDKTH010001386.1, forward strand.
ACGCCTGGAACTGCCAGACGCCGACGAAGTGGGGCTCCAACTTGGACAACTGCTCGAGCGTGGCCGAGAGGTTGGTCCAGTCTTTCTTCATCTTGTAGAGGTTCGACTTCTGCCAGAGGAGGTTGGCGGCGATGCCGCGCATGCCGAAGGTGGCCAGTTCGATCGTTTCACTGGTCGGGTCGATATCGCCGAGCTGGGTTTCGGTCAGGCCGTATTTGGCCCGCAACTGCGCTAGTTGCCCGCCGGGACTGCCTTGGCCCGCTTTGCTGCCGCGCGTGGTCGGCTGGCTGAGCCAGAACAGCGGCACCAACAGGATGGCGATCGCCGCCAGATAGACGATTTTCCGCACAAAGGACCGACGCGGATTCATCGGGCCACCTCGCGAGTCTTGAGGAACAGGTATCCGGCCACCACCAACGGAATCACGAACCCCACCACCATCAAGGAGTGAATGAGGATCAGATCCGTGGAGACGTTGAAACCGTCAGCGACCCAGTCAGCATAGCTGAAGTTGCCGAAGGCCGGCACGATGGCGGCGAAGGCCTGGAGGAAATGCAGCAGCACGTAGTCCGCCATCTTCGCCACCGTGGTGGTCAGCCCCGGATCCATCTCGGTCATCACATTCTGTTGGGTGAACAGGCGGATGATCGATTCGACCGGGCCGCCGCCGTAGGTCTTGCCATAGGCCAGTTCGACCATGAACGAGCTGAACAGGCCGGCCATGACGATGCCCAGCGTGGCCAGCATCGCCACCGGGCCGCTCAGGAGAGTGCTGGACATGACGCCGAAAGCGATCACCAGCACCATCTGGGTCCAGATGCCGAAGTAGCCCTTGACGAAATTCAGCTTGAACGACGCGTCGTCCGCGCGGACGTAGAGATCAGGTTGGGCGGCGCCGAAGTATTGGCCCGGTTCGAGGCACCGCAGCCAGAGTTCCACCTTGCCGTCCGAGACGAGGTCTTCAAACAGGTCGAATTCCTTCTTCTCGGCCAGCTTGGGATCCATCTTCTCCGGCGCGGGGCTCATCTCGACGCCCTGTGCCGTGCGGGTTCGCTGCGGGATCATCTGCGCGCTGGAGAACTTGGTGATCTTCCGCGGGATGACCAACCGGTTGATGCGGAACTCCTTGGACTCGAAGATCTCGACTTCCACGGTCAGCCCGTTATCCGGATTGCGGACCGAGAGACTGCCGAGCACGCCCTTTTCGATGTTTCCCTTGTGGGTGCGGAACACGCCGAGGCTCATCTCCACGGGGACCTCGTCGCCGAAATCCTCGGAACGGAGCCCTGCGAACTCCCAAATCGCCGCGGCCTGACTGCCGCCTTGGATGTAGCTGCGATAGGTCCATTCGTCGCCAACGTTGATGCCCTCTTTGGCGTCGAGGCCTTCGCGGTCGCGGAACCGGAGCTTCTTGCCGCGGATCGGCACGCGCGCCACC
>JBDKTH010000306.1:0-7567 GCA_039680305.1 Thermoguttaceae bacterium
TCTCCGACGCCACGACAGAAGCAGCAAGTGAGCAACAGAATCGGCTCTTTGATGCGATTCTCAACAACACGCGGATGCTGGTCGCCTGCCTCGACCGGGAGTTCAACTTCGTGGTCGTCAACCGGGCTTACGCCGAGGTCGATGACCAGGAGCCTGACTTCTTTCCCGGCAAGAACCACTTCGCCCTGTATCCGAACGAAGAAAACGTCGCGGTTTTCCGCCGGGTGGTGGAGACTGGAGAGCCGTACTTCTGCCATGCGAGGCCGTTTCAATACGAGGCGAATCCCGAGCGCGGAACGAGCTACTGGGATTGGAGCCTGATGCCCATCAAGGATTCCCGCGGCGAGGTCATCCACCTGGTCCTTACACTGACGGATGTTACCTCGCATCACAAGGCGCAAGACGAGCTGCAAAAGACGGTTCGGCGAGTGGAATTACTTTCCGGCGTGACCTCGCAACTGCTTGCCAGCGACCGGCCTCAGGAAATCGTCGAGTCGCTCTGCCGCGACGTGCTGGAGCACCTCGATTGCCACGTCTTCTTCAACTACCTTCTCGATGAGTGCCAGGGACGGTTGCACCTGAACGCCTGCGGGGGTATTTCGCCGGAGGTCGTTCAGACGATCGAATGGCTCGGCCTCGGCACGACAGTCTGCGGTTGCGTGGCGCGCGACTGCTGCCGCATTCTTGCGGAGAATATCCAGACCATCCCCGATCCACGAACCGACCTGGTCCGATCCTTCGGGACTCAGGCCTATGCCTGTCATCCGTTGTTGAACCAGGGCCAGGTGATCGGCACGCTCTCGTTCGGCTCGCGCACCAAGACGACGTTCGGCGAGGACGAGCTGCGGCTGATGAAGGCCGTGGCCGACCAGGTGGCGATTGCCATGCAGCGATTGCGGCTCGTGGAATCGTTGGAGCATCGCGTGGCGGAGCGGACCGCTGAGGCCGAACAGCGGGCGACACAGCTCCGCGCTATGGCCGCCGAACTGGCCGAGGCCGAGCAACGGGAACGCCGACGATTGGCCCAGGTGCTGCACGACCACCTCCAACAGCTCCTGGTGGCCGCGAAGATGAAGGTCGGGCGCGTGCATCGCCGGACCGACGATCCGTCGCTGGCGCGGATCATCGCCGAGGTGGACGAATTGCTCGACCAGTCGATCGCCGAATCGCGATCGCTGACCGTCGAATTGAGCCCGCCGGTGTTGTACGACGCGGGCCTGGCGGCCGGCTTGCAGTGGCTGGGACGCCAGATGGAAGAGAAGCATGGGCTGCCGATCGTGGTCCAGGCCGATCCGACGGCTGATCCGTCCGAAGAAAGCACGCGGGTGTTTCTCTTCCAGGCCGCACGGGAACTACTCTTCAACGTGGTCAAGCACGCCCGAGCCGAAGTGGCCTGGGTCTGCCTGAGCAAAACCGACGAACAGCAGGTGTGCATCGAGGTCGCCGACAATGGCGTGGGCGTCGATCCAGAACGATTGAATGCTCCCACGGATAGCCATGACGGGTTTGGCCTGTTCAATGTGCGCGAGCGTCTGAAACTTCTCGGAGGCCGCCTGGAAGTGGCCGCGGGCGCGGACGGAGGGACGCGAATCACCATCGTTGTCCCGCAGACGCAGCCCACCGATTCCCCCCCGGGCTCCAGTCCGGCGGACGGGGACGGCACGGCGCGTCGTCCGAGCATGGCGAGCGTTCCGAATCGCCGGGTCGCCTCGGGCAAGCTCCGGGTGCTCGTGGCCGACGATCATCCGATCGTGCGCAAGGGACTCGCCGACCTGCTGCGGGAACAGCCGGGGATCGAAGTCGTCGTGGAAGCCCGCGATGGCCAGGAAGCCGTCGAGCGGGCGCGGGAAACCAGCCCGGATGTCGTCGTGATGGACATCAACATGCCGCGTCTCAGTGGCATTGAGGCGACCCGTTGCATCAAGGAGGATTCACCGCACGTGGTGGTCATTGGCCTGTCGATGCACGAGGAGGACGACATGGGCCAGGCGATTCGCGAGGCGGGGGCGACCGCCTATTTCCGCAAAGACACCCCCGCTGAAGTATTAATTCCAGCGATACTTGGGCCCTTTGGGGGGTGAGCGAGGCGGTTTTCTCCCCAATTCTAGCGGGATTGCCCACGCCATTTGCGTGTCTTTGGCGTCACTTCCCAAGTATTGTCCGTATTGCAAACTGACTCTGCGGTCATTAAAATCAACTACATAGTTACCATTGAAAGGAGGTGCACGTGCCTAGACTCACCGAGACTCGGAAACGGGCCCTCGACGAGATGATGAAGGAATCGCTTTTCGAGGCGACGGTTGCCGTCCTTGGCGAGCATGGGGTAGACGGGATGACCATGGAACGGGTGGCCACGGCGGCCGGCATGGCGAAGGGAAGCGTGTACAACTACTTTGGCAGCAAGCGGGATCTCCTTGAGTTCGTCTACACAAAAGTCATCGATCCCATCTTCCAGAGACTGTTGGAGACAGTGGCGAGCGAGCGACCGGCGTCAGAAAAGCTGGCGATTCACCTGCGCGACCTCCTCGAGCACGTCGCCAAACACTCGCAAGTCTTCAAGCTGCTCTTTGAAGATGACACGGCGCACGGCCTTCTCCAGTCGTCGGAACGGCGGACTCGCGAGGCGGGATGTCAGCAGTTGGCGGAGATCTTCCGCCAAGGCATTGCGGAGGGCATTTTTCGCCCCGCCGACCCGCTCGTGCTGGCCCATCTTTTCTTCGGCCTTTGCGGGGGAGCATTTGACAGCCGGCCCGAACTCACCGAACCTGAGCAGCGAGAGAGTGTCTACGGTTTAATTATGGGCACGTTCCTGAACGGAATTACGACCGACCAGGGACGCATCAGCTGATCGTGGTGGCCGGACCGAACGGGCCATGGTCCACAAACGAAGAGCGAAGCTGGCTACTGGCTTTGAGCATTGGAGCGCACCGATGAATTGGCTTACTTGGAAATTACCTACTACGGCGGCCTTGCTCGTGAGCCTATCCCTGACGGGCTGTAAACCGCAGCAGACCCCTCCGCCGCCGCCTATCCCGGAAGTGGCGGTCGTTACAGTCCAGCCTCAGCAGGTGGTGCTGACCTCGGAGTTGCCGGGACGAACCTCGGCCTACCTCGTCGCGGAAATCCGCCCCCAGGTCAACGGCCTCATCCAAAAGCGGCACTTTACGGAAGGCTCGGACGTAGAGAAGGGCCAGGTGCTGTATCAGATTGACCCAGCCCCCTTTAAGGCGGCACTTGATAACGCCAACGCCAACGTCCTTGCCGCGCGGCAGACGGCCGAACGCTCGCGGGCCACGTTGGAGGTGAGCATCGCCAGTCTCAAACGCCATCAAGCGCTCCTGACGCTCGCCACGACGAATCGCCGGCGGTACGAGATCCTCGTCAAAAGCAGTGCCGTTTCCGCCATGCAGCACGACCAGTCCGTGGCCGATGTCGATGTAGCGGAAGCCACGCTGCGCTCCGCCGAGGCCCAGGTGGAGAGCGACCGGAAAGCTACGCAGGTGGCCGACGCGGCGATCAAGCAGGCGGAAGCGGCGCTGAAGACGGCCCAGATCAATCTGGATTACACCACGATCACAGCCCCCATTTCTGGTCGCATCGGCCGTTCCGACGTGACCGAAGGCGCGATTGCAACGGCGTATCAACCGGTGCCCTTGGCGACCATTCAGCAGCTCGATCCCATCTACGTGGATGTGCCTCAATCCACCGTGGAAGTGAATCGGTTGAGGCGCAGCCTGGCTAATGGCCGACTGAAGGACGCCGGAACGGACCGGGTCAAGATCATCCTCGAAGACAACTCGGTTTATTCGCAGGAAGGATCGCTCAAGTTTCGCGACGTGACGGTGGACCCGACGACCGGGTCGGTCATCCTGCGGGTCGTCGTTCCCAATCCCGATGGGATGCTTCTGCCCGGCATGTTTGTCCGAACGGTGATTGACGAAGGCGTTCAGGAGAAAGCGATTCTCCTCCCCCAGCAGGCTGTGTCGCGCGACCCCAAGGGAAATCCGACTGCCCTGGTCGTGGACGGCAAGGGAAAAGTCGAACAGCGTCAACTCTCGACCGATCGCGCCCTTGGCGACCAATGGCTCATTTCCTCGGGCCTTGCGCAAGGCGAGCGAGTGATTGTCGAAGGGCTGCAGAAAGTCCGTCCGGGAGCGACCGTGAAGGTGGTCCCGTTCGAAGCCAACCGGACCGCCGCGAAGCCCTCGGATGCAACCCAGGCGGCCACACAATCGAAATGACGGAGTCTCGCGGTGTTATCGAAATTCTTCCTTGACCGTCCCGTATTTGCCTGGGTAATTGCCATCATCATGATGGTATTAGGTGGGCTGGCCATCTATACCCTGCCCATCTCTCAGTATCCCCCGATCGCTCCCCCGTCGATCGCCATCGATTCGTTCTACCCCGGGGCCTCGGCCGAAACCGTGGAAAACAGCGTGACCCAGATCATCGAGCAGAAGATGACGGGTTTCGACGACATGCTGTATCTCTCGGGCACGAGCGATTCCGCCGGCGCGTCCCATGTCGAATTGACCTTCAAGCCGGGGACCGACCCGGACCTGGCCTGGGCCAAGGTGCAGAATAAGCTGCAGTTGGCCATGGCCAGCCTGCCCGAAGTGGTGCAGCGCACCGGCCTCACGGTGAACAAGTCGACGCGGAATTATCTGGTGATTGTGGGGCTGGTCTCCGAAGACGGCAGCATGGACGGCAACGACTTGCGCGACTATGCCCAATCGAACCTGGAAAAGGTGCTGGCCCGCGTCCCCGGCGTCGGCGAAGTGATGAACTTCGGCACGCAATACGCCATGCGGGTCTGGCTCAACCCCAACAAGCTCACCGATTACCAACTGACGATCGAGGATGTGATCGCGGCGTTGCGGGCGTACAACGTGGAAGTCTCGGCGGGCCAGTTCGGCGGAATCCCGGCCGTGGAGGGGCAGCGTCTGAACGCCTCCATCGTGGTGCAGAACCTGCTGCGGACCCCCGAGGAGTTCGCCGCCATCCCCATTCGCACCAACCGCGACGGCTCGGTCGTCCGCGTCAGCGACGTGGGGCGGACCGAACTGGGGACTGAGATGTACGACGTCCAGCCCGAATACAACAGCAAGCCGTGCGCCGGCATGGCCATCCGGCAGGCGCCGGGCGCCAATGCCTTGGAGACGGCCAACGCGATCAAGACGAAGTTGGAAGAGATGAGCCGCTTCTTCCCGCCGGGGATGAAGGTGGTCTATCCCTACGACACCACCCCCTTTGTCCGCGTCGCCATTGAGGAAGTCGCCAAAACCCTCTTCGAGGCGATCGTCCTGGTCTTCCTGGTCATGTGGCTGTTCATGGGGAACATCCGCGCCACGCTCATTCCCACCATCGCCGTGCCGGTCGTCCTCCTGGGGACCTTCGCCACGCTGGGAGCGTTCGGGTTCTCCATCAACATGCTGACCATGTTCGCCATGGTGCTGGCGATCGGGCTGTTGGTCGACGACGCCATCGTGGTCGTGGAAAACGTGGAACGAATCATGACCGAGGAAGGGCTCTCGCCCCGGGAGGCCACGGCCAAGTCGATGGAGCAGATCACCAGCGCGCTGATCGGCATCGGTCTGGTCCTCTCCGCGGTCTTCGGACCGATGGCCTTCTTCCCCGGTTCGACGGGGGTGATCTACCGCCAGTTCTCCGTGACCATCATCGCCTCCATGATGCTGTCGGTGGTCGTGGCGTTGATTCTGACACCAGTGCTCTGCGCCTCGCTGCTGCGGTCCGTCCCCAAGGGGCATGAGCCGGCCGAGAACACCTTTTTCCTGTTCCGCCCCTTCTTCCGCCTGTTCGACCGGGTCTTCTTCTGGATTCGAGACCGCTACGTCGGTCTGGTCGGCTATTCGCTGGCACGAAAACTCCGCTTCCTGTTCCTCTACGTGCTGCTGGTGGGCGTGGTCGGTTTCGTGTACCTGCAACTCCCCAGCAGCTTTCTGCCGGATGAGGATCAGGGGACGCTCATGTGCCCGATCATCATGCCGACCGGGACCACGCTGGAGCAGACCAAGGTGGTCGCGGATCAGGTGTCGCGGCACCTGCGCGAAAAGGAATCCGAGGCCGTCGAGTCGTGCATGGCGATCCCCGGTTTCGGCTTTTCCGGAAGAGCCCAGAACAACGCCATGGTCTTCGTCAAATTGAAGGACTGGACGCTTCGCCAGGATCCGAAGTTGAAGGCCAAGGCCGTGGCCGGGCGGGTGATGGGAGCGTTCTCCCAGAACCGCAACGCCATGGTCATCGTCTCCCCGCCGCCCGCCGTCATGGAGTTGGGCATGGTCCGCGGCATCGATTTCCAACTGATCGACCGCGGCGGCGTGGGACACACGGTCTTGATGAACGCTCGAAACCAACTCCTCGACATGGCCCGAAGAGACGCCCGCTTGAACCCGATGACGGTCCGGCCCAACGGCCTGGACGACGTCCCCGAATACCGGGTCGACGTGAACTGGGAAGCGGCCGGCGCCCAGGGAGTCCCCATCGGTTCCATTCACACCACCCTCTCCGCCGCCTTCGGCAGCGCCTATGTCAACAACTTCATCCAGGCCGGCCGCGTCAAGCGCGTCTACGTCCAGGCCGACGCCCCCCACCGCATGTTGCCCCAGGACCTCAAGAAGCTCTATGTCCGCAACACCGCCGGCAAGATGGTCCCCTACGACTCCTTCGCCAGCAACCACTGGACCTCGAATTCTCCCCGCCTGGAACGTTTCAACGGCTTCCCCTCGATGAACATCGTGGCCGAGCCGGCCGCCGGCCGCAGCTCGGGCGAGGCCATGCAGGCCATGGAGGAAATCGTCGCCAAGCTCCCTGCGGGCATCGGCTATGACTGGAACGGGCTTTCCTACCAGGAACGGATGGCCACCAAGCAGGGGCCGATCCTCTACGCCTTCTCCATCCTGGTAATCTTCCTCTGCGTCGCCGCGCTCTATGAAAGCTGGACCATCCCCTTTGTGAACCTCCTGATGTTGCCCCTGGGCGTGCTCGGCGCGTTGGCGGCCATCTACCTGCGAGGATTTCCCAACGACGTCTACTTCCAGATCGGTTTCCTGACGACCTTGGGCCTTTCCACCAAGAACGCCATCCTCATCGTGCAGTTCATCAAGGAACAGCAACGTCAGGGCGAAGGGCTGATCGCGGCCACCCTCGCGGCGGTGAAGACCCGCTTCCGACCGGTGATCATGACCTCGCTGGCCTTCTTCTTCGGCACGCTGCCGCTGGCCATGGCCGCGGGCGCCGGCGCCGGGGCCATGACTGCCATCGGCACCGCGGTCACCGGCGGTATGCTCTCGGCCACCTTCATCGACCTGATCTTCATCCCCCTGTTCTTCGTGATTGTGTCGACCTACTTTGCGAAGGGGCGACCAGAGCCGGTTGATCCGCCGGAACTCGCTCCCGGTACCGCGCATGCGGGATGAGCGAAGAGCCCGGGAAGCGGCTATCGCGTTGCTTCCTCCACTATTCATGCCGGAGGGCCTCGATCGGGTTAAGCCGCGAGGCCTTCCAGGCAGGATAGTAGCCGAAGACGATGCCCACGATCACGGAGACG
>JBDKTH010000606.1:0-3649 GCA_039680305.1 Thermoguttaceae bacterium
GCCCTGAGCCTCGAATCCGGAACCCGGAACCCGGAGCCCGGAACCCCAAAGACCGCCGCGCGCCTTCGTTTCGGCTTCTGCCGTCTGCATTCTTGCCTTCCCTCTGCCGCCCCCCTGTTGCATGCCACAGCTCTACATTCTAACCTATTTTACGTTCTTCTGGGGCGAAGATCCGCTCTCCAGACTTATTCTAGGGGCACTCGAAAGTATTGGACGGCAGCACGGGAGGTTCGCAATGCGGGCATTGGGTCGGATTATAGTGATGGTGGTGGGTTGTGCGCTCACGGCGGGCTGCGGGGCCAACGGGGCCAATGACCTGGTCGTCTACACGGCCCTCGACTCGCAGTTCTCCGAGCCGGTCTTCGCCGAGTTCACCAAGGCGACCGGGATCCGCGTGCGTCCCAAGTTCGACACCGAGGCGACCAAGACCGTCGGCCTGGTCGAGGCGATCATGGCCGAAAAAGGCCGACCGCGGTGCGACGTCTTCTGGAACAACGAGATTCTCAACACGTTGCGACTGGAAAAACAGGGCCTGTTGGTCGTCTACCGTTCGCCGGCGGCCGAGAGCTATCCGGCCATGTTCCAATCACCCGAAGGCACTTGGCACGGGTTTGCCGCCCGGGCGCGGGTGCTGATCGTCAACACGAAGCTCGTGCCAAAAGACAAGCAGCCCGGTTCGATCCGTGACCTGCTCGCGCCCGAGTGGTCCGGCAAGGCGGGGATCGCCAAGCCCCTGTTCGGCACCACGGCCACCCATGCCGCGTGCCTATTTGCCCACTGGGGCAGCGACGAAGCCAAGGATTTCTTCAAGCGAGTCAAAGAGAACCAGATCAAAATCCTCTCCGGCAATAAGCAGGTCGCCGTGGCCGTAGCCGCGGGCCAACTCCACTTCGGCTTGACCGACACCGACGACGCTATCGGCGAACTGGAGAAAGGCAGCCCGGTGGCGATCGTCTATCCCGATCAGGGCCCCGAGGGCCTCGGCACGCTTTTTATCCCGAATTCCCTGGCAATCATCGCCGGCGGGCCAAACCCTGATGCGTCCAAGCGGCTGGTGGATTACCTGTTGTCGCCGGAAGTCGAAGCCCGGCTGGCCGCCGGCCCCAGCGCTCAGATTTCATTGAATCCCGCGGTTAAGGCCAACACGTCCCGCGTGGCCACCCCGCAGTCGATCAAGGCCATGGCCGTCGATTTCCCGGCCGCCGCCGAGAAGTGGGAGGAAGCCGCCGCATTCCTTCGCCAGCAGTTCGCCAATTAGTCTCATCTCGCCCGCTCGCTAGTCGAGAGGTTCCAGGAGGCAGTCGTCAATGGCGACCGATGCGCCTTGCTGGAGGAAGTTCACGGCGACGAAAATGTGGGACCGGCCGCGGCGTGAAACGATCGTCCCTTCCAGGCCCCGCATCGGTCCTCCCTTGACCCGCACACGGTTGCCCGGCGCCAGCCGCGGCTCGGCGGTCAACTCGACGCCTGACTCGATCAGGGATTGCGTCTGCTGCAGGTCCCGGTGCAGTTCTTCCTGATCCACGACGGCAAGAACCGAGGAGATCCGGTTGGTCGTCAGGGCGAGCGTGCGTTCATCGTGCCGGGCGAAGAGGAAGACGTAGCCGCCAAACAAGGGGATGTGGGAGCGGAACCGCCGACCGCGGATGCAGCTGTCCTTTGTGACCAACGGCAGATAGAAAGGGATCTCCCAACGCAACAATTGCCGCGCGAGCGCCTTTTCCTGTCTCGCCATCGTGTAGACGACCCACCAGCGACGCCCTCTGGCTGACGCCCGGTAGTCGGCCAGCAAATCGTCGGGAAACAGCGAGACTTCCGCATCCAGGATCGGCATACCACACCTCCGTGTCCCGCCATGATACAGGAAACGGTGATACGGAAAATCAGGTGAATCCCGGTGGTCACTATCGGTAATCTCTGGACAGCGGCTACAGCGACGGTCAGTCATTTCGGCCTCGCCGCTTGGCGGTCTTTCGATGGGGGCGGTAGCCGCCAGCCGTTGCTGGCTTGGGGCCATCGCGCCCGGTGGAAGCCGTGCGTTTGCCTTTCGCGTGATGTCCGGCGCGGCTCTTCGCGTTCGCGGTTACCTTGGGGGGCTGCGAAGGAATCAGGCAGTCCGAATCATTGCCGATCAGGTCTTCGCGTCCGGCCTTTTCGAGGGCCTCGCGCACCAGCGAGTAGTTCTCTGGTTTGAAGTACTGAAGCAGCGCCCGCTGGAGTTTCCGCTCCCGCTCGCCCTTGGGCACATACACGGCCTTGCCCGTCGTCGGATCCAACCCGGTGTAGTACATGCACGTCGCCAGATCGAACGGGCTGGGGATGAAGTCCTGCACCTGTTCCGGCCGGCCGTCGGTTCGTTTCAGATAGAGGGCCAGGTCGATCATCGCGCTCAAGTCGCTTCCCGGATGTCCGGCGATGAAGTAGGGAACCAGGTATTGGTTCTTCCCTTCCTGGCAGGAGATCTGCGTGAACCGCTGGGCAAACGACTCGTAGTTGTCAAGCGTCGGCTTCTTCATCAACTCGAGCACATTCGGATCAGTGTGCTCCGGAGCGACCTTCAGGTGCCCCCCAACGTGATGTTTGACCAGTTCCCGCAGGTACGGCGTGCTCTGCTGGGCCAAGTCCATGCGCACGCCCGAGGCGACGAAGACCCGCTTGATGCCCGGCGTCTGGCGGGCTTGGCGCATCAGGTCGATCAGCGGTCCGTGGTCCGTGTTGAGCAATTTGCAGATCTTCGGGTGCACGCAGCTCAGCCGGCGGCACTTGGCCCGCACCTCGGGCCGGCTGCAGTTCATCCGGTACATGTTGGCCGTGGGGCCGCCGATATCGCTGATCACGCCGGAGAATTTGGGATCTTCTTCGAGCCGGCGGATCTCGGCCAGGATGGACTCTTTGCTGCGGCTCTGGATGATCCGCCCTTCGTGGGCCGTGATCGAGCAGAACGTGCAGCCGCCAAAGCAGCCGCGCATGATCTGGATCGAATCCTTGACCACCTGAAAGGCCGGGATCGCCTGGTTGCCGTACGACGGATGGGGCTGCCGCGTGTAGGGCAGGCCGTAGACGCGGTCCATCTCGGCTTCGTCCAAGGGCATCGGCGGCGGGTTGACGACGACCGCCTCGCGGTCGTGGTACTGCACCAGCGTGCGGGCGTTATAGGGGTTGGTTTCGAGATGAGCCAAGTGGGTCATTTGGGCGAACGCCCGCTTGTCGGCCACCACCTCCTCGTAGCTCGGCAGGACGACCGCGTTCTCCGTGGGCGGCGATTCGCTGGCCCCCAAGCGATAGGCCACCCCTCGCATGTCGTGCAAGTCGCGCACGGTCTGCCCTTCGGCCAGACGGCGGACAATCTCGACGATCGCCCGCTCGCCCATGCCGAAGGCAACCAAGTCGGCCTTGGCGTCCAGGAGGATCGAGCGGCGAACCTTGTCGCTCCAATAGTCGTAGTGGGCCAGACGCCGCAGGCTGGCCTCCACGCCGCCGGCGATCACCGGCACGCCCTTGTAGGCTTCGCGAGCCCGCTGGCAGTAGGCCAGCGTGGCCCGGTCGGGGCGACGGCCGATCTGTCCGCCGGGGCTGTAGGCGTCGTCGTTGCGCACCTTGCGATTGGCCGTGTAGTGGTTGATCATCGAATCCATGTTGCCAGCACTGA
>JBDKTH010001284.1:0-11842 GCA_039680305.1 Thermoguttaceae bacterium
TGGCCAAAGCGGGCAGCCATGGCCTGATCCAGCGGCGCGTGGAAGTGGGCCAGACGCACGATCTCGTCGGCCGACAGGGCCCGGTTGTAGACGGTCACTTCGTCCACGTCGAGCACGGCCGATCCCCAGCCGAATCCGGCAAAGCCGATGCGGAACGCCGCGCCGGAGGGCGAGGGCGTGTAGACGCCGTCGAACGGTCCGGAGGCGATCAGGCGGCCGTCGACGTGGAGCCGCATCGTCTTCCCATCCCAGGAGGCGACCAGGTGATGCCAGGCGTCATCGACCAGCGGCCCGCCGCCAATGCCGATCGAATGGGACGGCTTCGGCCGGCCGATCTCGAAGCCCAGCATCTGATCCGGATAGCGGAGCGTTACGCGACAACCGTCCCAGAAGCCGGAGCCTACGGAGAAAAGCGTGCCGCCGGTGGCCACGGAGTCGCCGTGAATCGCGCCCATGCCGTGCGTCGAGAGCCAGGCGGCCACGGTAAACGCTTTGGTGATGGGCAGCGGTTCGGCGGCCAGGTAGTCCTGGTCCAGACGCACGGCCGCTTTCTCCGGCCAGCGTCCCTCGACCCAGTTGAGATCTCCGCTCTTTCCCTTGACCGCCCGAAGGGTCAGCGGGGCCTTGGCCTCCGCCATGTTAGCCAACGGAGCGTCGGACGCTTGCTGGAAGGTATAGTAGCGCACAACGCCCGGCGTCTTGAGCACCTCGTCGCGATGCAGTTGCCAGGCTTTGTAAGATCCGGGGCCCGCCGGCTCAGCCGCATAGGCCGGGGCCAGCCACGTGCAGAGAGACACCACCAACAGCGTAGTTCGAACCGCCAATTTGAGCATGAATCTTATCCTATCTCTCGTCGTTCACCCCGTATCCACAGTCTAGCTTGAAGCGTGGTTGACGCGTCCCGGCTCGGAGTGCCCTCGTGTGCCACTGCTTGCCCTCCCGGCAAGCAGTGTCTCCAAAGATCTGATTGAAACCGAGTCGCGGCACTGCTTGCCCAGAAGGCAAGCAGTGGCACACAACTACTCTTACTTCCCGCACGCCCGGTCGATCATCTGCTGCGTCTTCTCGCGAGTCCAATTGTCCGGCTTGGCCGCCGCCTGGTTCGCTTCGAGTTCCTCGGCGGTGGGCGTCTTGGTCGCGACGCCGGCGGCGGGGACCTCGCCCCTGGCGACCCAGACGATCGCGTTCAAGACGAGCTTGCGCAGGTCGTCGTTGGCCCAGTTCCAATGAAAATGTCCGCCGGTGAAACCGAACCCTCGTCCGCCGTCCGGGCGCTGGCAGGCCCAGGCCACGTGCTCCGGCATGCCGACCCGCTCGCGCACGGTCGGGTTGCCGCTGTGCGGACCGTCCTTGCCCTTGCGCGTGCTGTCGGGCGGAATGGCCGTGAGGATCGGCGTGACGCCGGCCATCCCGTCGCGGAACCGCATGTGGTAGTACCACTCGTCGAGGATTGCAAACGGCTTGACGCCGCGCGTGATCGCGTGCTCGGGCAACTGCTTGAACTCGGCCTTCCAGGTCGGGTTGACCGACCAGTACTGCTCATAGTAGCCGCCGATCCAATCGATCAGGTAGCGGCCCCGTTCCTTGTTGCCCACATCGACCGAATAGTGCAAAAAGGCCAGCCCTACGCCTTTCTTGGCCAGCGCGTCGAGTTCGTCGTAGTGCGAGCCGATGATCCCGTTCCCATCGCAGGCGATCACGATTGCCGCGGCCCCCTGGAGCACGGCCGGATCCTTGGGCCAGCCGCCCTCGTGGACCACGGCCTCGACGCCGGGCACGGTTTCGTTGAGCAGCCGGGCCAGGAGCAGGCACGTGGCCGGATGCGCGTGGGCGCCCCAGCCATGACTGGCCCTGCCGGGCAGAAAGACAATCTTCTTCTTGGCCTCCGCCGATCGGGCGACGTTCAGTTGGCAGGCCCCCAAGGTCAACAGGGCCGCGAGGATCAGGACGATGCGCCGGTGTGTCATGGCGTTCGTGTCTCCAAGGGGTGAGGCTTTTTGGGGCGGGAGCCGTGGTCGACGACTCCCCCGATTGTAGTTCCCCGCCAAGGCTGTGGCCAGTAGTGCGGTCGCTCGGCCTCTCCCGTGGCCAAGCCTGGCAAAACGGGGTGGCATGCCGTCACGGAGCGCAGCGACGGATCGGCATGATCCCTCTCTCACAAACATGCCGACCCGCGGCTGCGCCGTGTGACGGCATGCCACCCTGGTTCTGCAGGAAACCGCCGGAGGTTCCCGCCCCACCCCACTTTCGTGTCTTCTGGCCAAGCCGGGGCCGGGATAGAATGGGGTGGATTGACCATCCGACCGAGACTTCAGGAACACCCGCGATGACGCTCTACTATGCCGAAGGCTCCCCCACGACCGATCTGACCCCGGACCAGTTGCGGGCGGCCCTGCAAAGTAGCCTCGACAAGCTGGGGCCGCGGCAGCGGGTCTTGGCCCTGCCGCCGGATTTCACGCGGCTCAATAGCATGGGCGGCCCGGTCACCTGCATGACGCACGACTACTTCGGCCCGCGCCTGGTCGACGTGATGCCGGCCCTGGGAACCCACGTGCCGATGCCCGACTGGCAACTCCAGCGGATGTTCCCCAGCCTGCCCAAGCACCTGATCCGCGAGCACAACTGGCGCACCGACGTGGTCACGATCGGCGAGGTCCCGGCGGAGTTTGTCAGCAAGGCCACCGAGGGGATCTATCAAAAGCCCTGGCCGGCCCAGTTGAACCGGCTGGTGTGGAAGGGCGGCCACGACTTGATCCTCTCCATCGGCCAGGTCGTGCCGCATGAAGTGATCGGCATGGCCAACTACAACAAGAACCTGTTCGTCGGCACCGGCGGCTCATCGGGGATCAACGAAAGCCACTTCATCGGCGCCGCCTACGGCATGGAACGGATGATGGGCCGGGCCGATACACCCTTGCGGCGCATCCTCAACTACGCCCAGGACAACTTCTGCCGCCATCTGCCGCTAGTCTTCGTGCTTACGGTCATCGGCCCGCGCGACGATGGAAGCCTGGCGTTGCGAGGGCTGTTCATCGGCGACGACGTGGAGTGCTTCCAGCAGGCCGCGGCCCTGTCGGTCCGGGTCAATTTCACCGTGCTCGACGAAGCGCCCCGGAAGATCGTCGTCTACCTCGATCCCGAAGAGTTCCACAGCACCTGGCTGGGCAACAAGTCCGTCTACCGCACGCGCATGGCGATCGCCGACGGCGGCGAACTGATCGTCTTGGCCCCGGCCGTGGGCACCTTTGGCGAGGATCCGCAGATCGACGGGCTGATCCGCAAGTACGGCTACGTGAACACGCCGAAGATCATGCACTTCGTCAACTCGACCGACGATTTGCCCAAGAATCTCTCGGCCGCCGCCCACCTGATCCACGGTTCGTCCGAGGGCCGGTTCACGATCACCTACTGCCCGGGCAAGCTGACCCGGGAAGAGACCGAAGGCGTGGGCTACCGCTATGCGGATCTGGCCACGATGCAAGCCCGCTACAACCCGGCCACGCTCAAAGACGGCTGGAACACCCTGGCCGACGGTGAGCGGATCTTCTACATCAGCAATCCGGCCCTGGGCCTGTGGGCCTCGCGCGATCGCCTGGCGGGCTGAGGGGGCGGCCAAGAAATAAAAAACCCGTTGTTGGCGGGGCAGGGACCAACAACGGGCAGATTGGGTGAGGGGCATGCCCTCACTGCCTTCATTATAGGTACGCCACTTTAGTCAACAAGCCCCCTCCGCCATTTTTTCTTGCCGTCCTGTTCGGCACAACCTGCAGCAAGAATTCCGGCCTCCCCTGAACTTGGCAGTAGAAATTGGGCCAGGCGATCTGCTATCCTCACGGTTGGAGGCCTAGCACCTCACGCGTTTGATCGCGTTTGATCCTTGACAATTCGACCAACGAAAAACGCCCCCGGGCTGTCGTTCGGAGGCTGGGGTGTGGCGAAGTGCATTCCCAGCCATCGCCAAAACGGCCTCTTTCTGGCTTCAGAGGATGGCCCTTTTGCGACATACCTCTTCAGAGTCTGTAAGTTACGACTTTTTCGGTAGCTGTAACCACTTGTACCGCTTGGTGTTCCGCATTTCGCAATCGCCGCAGTTTTCTGGCCATCCAAGAAGGCGACGTGCACGAAAGAGAAACGGCTATACCTATGGGGGGTGGTGGCTGTGGCCAAATCGCCCCGCGATCGCCGCGCCGGCAGCGAGAGACGCAAGCTAGCGTAACGTCTGGATCGTCACATCGTCGAGCCACGCTTCCCCCATGCCGGAGAGGGCGAAGGTGAGACTCATCTGTCCAGCTTGCGGGACAACACGATAGAGGGTGAACTCTTGCCACCCCACGGTCTCGCCGATCCGCTCGGCCAGCGGTTCGCCGGAGATCGAATCGAGGATCAGCAGGCCGTCGACGCTACCAGTCAAGGGGGTGGGAATTTGGATCCAGCCGTGGATCACGACCACTTCCCCCGCCTCGACGGGGACCGCCGGACTGGTAATCCAGACGGGCGGCGATTCGACCAGGGTTTGCGCCGTGGCGGGCGTGGCTGGTCGGGCGGCCAGACGCAAGCCGAACCGCCCGGCATGGGCCGCCGCCGGCGCGAGATTCGCCTCGCTTTGGAGCCCCGGGATCGGATGCTGAAAATGGTTCCAGCCGACTTGGAGCATACTGCCGAGGTCCTCGAACTGGCCCTCCGGCAGGCGATTCTCGCCCGACGGACCCCGGCTCACGCGCTCCGTCAGCTCCCGATGCCAGGGGAGCGTGCGGAATCCCACCGCCGCCGGACTGCTAATCGGCGAGCGCAGCCCGTTGATCGCCGCCTCCCAGCAGGAGCGTTGCGCCAGCCGCAGCGAGCGCATTGCCCGTTCCGCGAACAGGTAGGCCGCCGAATACTGGCGTGAGGCCAGCAGGCCCTTGCTGTGCTGGAGATTCTGTTGGGCCGCACCGAGCCAGCCGGGCACCTGAGCATCGACAATCCGACTGCCGGCCAACTGTTGGCCGACCTGTTGAACTTCGCGGAGCTTGGCCTGGGCCAGACGATGCTGCAACTCGGCCGCCCGCTGACCGACCTGGGCAGCGCGGCGGCTCAGGCTGTTGACCACCAACTGCTCCGAGGTGAACAGCACCAGCGAGGTCAAGCCGAACTCGTCGATCGTGACCCGCACGCCCCCGGTGTCGCGTTTGCGGCGGATCGGCTCCAGTCCGCCGGGCGTCAACACATAGGCCTGACTGGCCTCGGGGATGCCGGGCACGATGAAGGAGATGCTCTTGCCCGCCGCCTGCCCGGAGACAAACTGGGCCCCGCGGGCCGACCAGAGGGGGACCAGCAGTCGGGCATGCTCCGCCTGCAAGACCCCGCCGATCACCTCGGGTTCCTTGTCTGCCGAGACCGTCGCCACGAAATTTCCCGCCGCCAGCCACGGCTCGATCAGGTCCAACTCCAGGTTGAGCAGTTCCAAGGCCATCGCCCGCTGCTGCGTGTCGGGATCGTCGGCCGAAAGCGGCGACTGCGATTCGAACAGCAGCCCCCGACTGCCGGCCGTCACCGCCGTGTAGACCATCAGGCGAATCTGCTCGGCGGCCATCGTCGTCGGCGCCGTTGCCCCTCGGCCAAGTACCTGCCACTGTTGGACCAGAGAAGGCGCCGGCTGCGTCTGCACTGTAGTCCAGATCGGCGTGCCCGGACGAGCCAGACGCGGCCGCTCGCGAACCCAGGTGCCATAGTCGTTCAACTCCAAGCTCGTCCCGATCGGCGATCGACCGATCAACAGCAGGTCGACCGGATGGCTGTAGGCCCGCAGTTCGCTCTCCGGCCGGCAGATCAACGGCCGCCCTCCCTGACGGTCGGCCAACTGCACCTGCTCGGCCCACTGCCGCGTCGTGGCCAACCGGTCCCGGGACAACCCGCTGCCCAGATCCCAGACAAGCACCCGATCGTACGCCGGCCCAATCGGCGGAATCGCCTCATCCACGGGGGACAGGCCGGTGGCCACCGGTTGGCGGGGCGGTGGGCAGATCAGCCAGAGGCCTTGTTCCCTCGCTTGATCGACAAACTCCGTCGACGCCAATTGCGGCAGCCAGACGACATTGAAGCCCAGCTGCTTTAGGAGCGCCAGCGGCTCCCCCTGGTATTGGACCGCCCGGACGAACGTCGGCCGGCCATCGACGGAAAGGATCGAGTTGTTCAGCTGGATCCGGCCACGTCGGCTCGGACTTGCTTCCGCGTTCTCCCGTCTCCGTACGGGAACCAGCGAACCCGTGCGGGGCAGACTGGCCGTCTGCGTCGTGACCGGCGTCGGCGTCACTGGATCCGCCGCCACATAGCCGGCCACGTCCAGATCGTCGATCCACAGGCTGGCCACGCCCGGTCCGCTGTAGACGTTCAGCACCACCTGGTCAACGTACGCCTCGCGCGGATCGACGCTCGGACCCAGTTGGGTGCGAAGCACCCGCGTCTGCCGCATCAGCGACTGGGGGATGCCGTCGACGTGGAGCTGTTCCCAGCGTCCCGACTGCTTGTACGTGGAGCCGGGGATATACATGGCCACTGGCCGGCGGGTCCCCGGGTCCTGAGTGCGCGGCAGGACCACGCGGGCAAAGAGCTGGATCCCGGGACGGTCGGCGCGGACCTGAACCGTGGGGATCAACTCGTCGATGATCCGGGCACGGCCGATGTCGTGGGCGAAATAGATGTGGTTCCCCTCGGCGGCCGAAATCCGCAACCGTTCACACCCATCGCCGGTGCGAGCTTCGCCCTGGACCCGACCGTGGAATTCGGCCTGCCAGCGCACATTGGCCCCCGCCGGGCGCCAACTCGTCTCCGGCCCCTCAAACCCCTCGTACCAGGCGGTCTGGGCCAGTGCGCAGCGCCCCCCGCCGATCAGCATGATCAGCAGGGCGGTGGCCCAGATCAGGCGGAATGCGGGGTGGTGCATGGCGCTGGTGGAGGCTGGGCGGCCGTGTGGCGGAAAGGCAACAGCCGGCGGCCGTGATGCTTTTGACGTAACACGGGCTTGTATCACGATTTGCGATTCGCATCCAGACCAAACGTCGCTTTTTTGCACAAAGGGCGTCGACGGCCAATTCAGGACCTGCGTCGTAACTGCTTGGCGGATCGTTGGTTGCGGCGGATGTTCGTCGTTCCGGGGCAACCTGGCACGCCGCGTGCAATTTGGCTCTTCCGTTCACAACCTTGAGGAGACATCCATGAGCCAGCCCCGCTTCAACAAGTCCGACGTCAACGAGATCCCCGGCGAAATCGCTGAACTGCTGCAGGCCATCAACGAACTGCCGGCCGAAGCCCGCCAGGGCATCGACCCGATCATGAACCGCGTGGTCGAGAGCACCCGGCGTCGCCGTCGGATCCTCAACCTGGTCCAGGATGCCCTGAGCCAGCTGCGACTCGACATGAAATACCTGATGTTCGACCTGGAAGCCACGCGTCGCGAACGGGACGAATACCGGCGCAAGGTCGAAGAGGCCTGATCCACGTGCGCCGGATGGAGCCGACTACGGAGACTGTACTCCCCTTAGTGCCCCGCCCGCACTCCGGTCTTATGTGCCCAAGACCGGAGTGCGGGTGTTTCTTGCGCGAAGTGCCAGCTGCCCTGCTCAGGCCGCCTGGACGCTGCAACGGCAGAGTTGAGCGTAGGGGCCGTCGGTGGCTAGGAGGTCGTCGTGGTCGCCGGACTCCACGATGTGGCCGTGATCGAGCACCAGAACGAGATCGGCGTGGCGGATCGTGCTCAGGCGGTGGGCGACGACGAAACTGGTGCGGCCGCGTAGGAGGACCGACAGGGCGGTCTGGATCCGCTGTTCGGTCAGCGTGTCGACGCTGCTGGTGGCCTCGTCGAGGATCAGGATTCGCGGATCGGCCAACAGGGCCCGGGCAAAGCAGACGAGCTGACGCTGGCCCAGCGAGAGACCGGCGCCCCGCTCGCCGACCTGGGTCTGGAACCCTTGGGGCAGGGATTCCAGCAGATCGAGGCATCCGAGACGCCTGGCCGCGTCGACGACTTCGGCGTCGGTGGCGTTGGGGCGGCCCATGCGGATGTTGTCGGCCAAGGTGCCGTGGAACAGGAAGTTCTGCTGGAGCACGATCCCCAGTTGGCGATGGAGCGACTCGCTGGTGACGTCGTCCAGATCGTGACCGTCGATCAAGATGCGACCCTTGGTGGGCAGGTAGAACTTGGCGATCAGGTTGATAATCGAGCTTTTCCCGCTGCCCGTGTGGCCGACCAGGGCGATCGTCTGGCCCGGCTGGGTAACAAAGCGGATGTCGTGCAGCACGGGCCGGTCGGCGTCGTAGCCGAAGGTCACGTCCTGAAACTCGACCCGACCGTGGATTCGCGGCAGGTCCTTGGCTCTGGGCAGGTCGCTCCACGGCGGCGGTGTGTCAAGGAGCTTGAAGAGCCGTTCGGCGCCGGCCATCGTGGTCATTGCCTGATTGTACTGGTTGCCGAGGCTGGAGATCGGGCCGAAGAACTGCCCGGCCATGAAGAGGAAGCCGACCAGGTCGCCGAGGCTTGTGTCGCAGCCGGGGGTGAGCACGCGGTAGCTTCCCACGAGGATCAATGCGGCGATGAAGCATTGGTTGGTCAGATCCAACAGCGGCACGAACAGCCCGTGGGTCTTCATCACGGCCTTGTTGTAATTCGAATGATCGGCAACCAATTCGGAGAACATCCGCGAGTTCTCCTCCTGGCGCACGAAGCCCTGTGTGATCCGGATCCCGAGGACCGACTCGGCCACCGTGGCCGTCACCCGGGTGAACGACTCCCGCACCGCGCGCAGCACCCGGCTGAGCACATGGTGGAAGCGGCGGTTGATCAGCCATAGCACGGGGGTAGCGGCCAGAACGAGCAGGAACAGGACCCGGTCGTACCAGAGCATCATCGCCGCGGCCATGAGCATCTGGCCCAGGGCCACCAGGCTCACGAACAAGACCTCCTGCACGCCCGCCCGCACGTTCTCGGTGTCGGACGTCATCCGGGCGATGAGCTGGCCGACCTGGTAGCGGTGAAAGAAGCTCATCGGCATGCTTTGCAGGTGGCAGAAGAACTTGTTGCGCAGGTCGCGAACCACAGCCTCGCCCAGTTCCAGGGCCAAACGCTGGCGGAAGTGGAACGTCACCTGGGCAACCACGGCCAGGGCGGCAAACCCGCAGGCCCCCCAGGCCACGCCTCGCGCGTCGCCCCCTTCGATCGGTCCATTGATCACCGCCGCGATGACCCAACTCAAGGCTGGCAACTGGATCGAGCGCATCAGGACCATCAGTAGCAGCCAGTTCCGCTTGGCCGCATACGGTTGCGTAAACCGCATCAGGCGAGTGATCAGCCGGAAATCAAGCGGCCGCTTGTCGAGGTCGACTTGCGTCGGCTGGATCACGCGGACCAGCGTCCGGCGTTGCGTGCACGTGGCCATTTTGGAGGACTTAGGATTTATGATTGGGGATTTGGGAATGGGGATTGGACGACGGTGGTTGGCGGAATTGGGATGCGATGGGCGGTGGAGGAGGTTTTGGGCAGTTCCCCTCACCCCGGCCCTCTCCCGGAGGGAGAGAGAGTTGTGTTCTGTGAACGATGATTCAGACCTCCAACCCCAAATCCCCAAATCCGAAATCCTCTAACCCACGACCGCCCACTGCGGCGGTCGTTCGATTCCACTCGACTGCAGCAGGGCCAGGTTGCGGTATTGTTCGCTTCGCTCGAGGAGTTGCTCGTGGGTGCCCATGGCGGCGATCTGGCCCTTGTCGAGGACGATGATCTTGTCGGCACGCCGGAGCGTGCTCAGCCGGTTGGCGACCAGAACCGTGGTGCGTCCACGCATCGCACTGCTAATCGCCCGCTGAATCTCCAGTTCTGTGCGTGAGTCGACGGCTGCCGTGGCATCGTCGAGGATCAGAATCGGCGGGTTGAGCAGGAGCGCCCGGGCGATCGCCAGACGCTGCCGTTGGCCGCCGGACAGATTCGAACCCTGCTCGATCACCAGGGTTTCATACCCCTCGGGCAGTTCGCGGATAAACTGGCTGGCGGCGGCGGTCTGGGCGGCCTGATCGATCAGATCATCGGTCGCTTCCGGACGGCCAAAGGCGATATTGGCGCCCACCGTGTCGGTGAACAGAAAGCTCTCCTGGAACACGATGCCGATGTTGCGCCGCAGGTCGTCCAGGTCGAGGCGTCGGACATCGATTCCATCAATCGTGACACGGCCGCGCGTGGCGTCGTAAAACCGGGGGATCAGGCTCAAAAGCGTGCTCTTGCCCGAGCCGGTGGCCCCGACGATCGCGACGCACTCCCCGGGCCGGACCTCAAAACTGAGGTCCTCGAGCACCGGGTCGTCCGGCAGATAGGAGAAGCTGACGCTCTCGAAACGGATCGCCCCCCGCGCCTTGGGCAGGCGGATGGCTTCCGGCGGGCTGACCATTTCCACCGGCGCGTCAAGCACTTCGAACACCCGTTGTGCCCCGGCCAGGCTGCTCTGAATGCTGTTGGTGATGTTGGTGATCTGTCCAACCTGATTGGCAAATTCCTGCAGGAGACAGGCGAACACGTAGAGGCCTGAGCCAAGGAGCAGTTCGCCGCGCACGACCAGGTAGCCGCCGTAGCCGAGCAACACGAGCGTGTTTAATTGCGTCAAGAACCCCATGGCCGGCTGGAAGATGCTCAGCGTCCAGAAGATCCGTTGCTTCTGCTCGAGGATTTCCTGGTTGGCCTGGGCAAACTTCGCGATCTGTTCCTCTTCCCGGGCAAACCCTTTGACCACGTGGATTCCTTGCACGTTCTCCTTGAACGTGAGGACCATCTGGTCCATGAGCTTGGCATTGCGGGCATAGGCCGGCTGGACCGTGCGCGAAAAAACCACCGCGCCGTACCAGAGCAACGGCGTCACCGCCAGGCAGGCGAGCGTCAACGGCGCGTGCACACTGAGCATGTAGATCAGGTACACGCCGAGCGAAAGGACGACGATGATGATCCGTAAGATTACCCCTTCGATGAACATGGGGATCGTGGGCACGTCGATCGCCACGCGATTGATGATCGAACTGCTGTCATTGCTGTCAAAGAAGCGGAAACTGAGCCGCTGGAGCTTGTCGTAGACCGCCGCTCGCAGATGCACGATCACTCGCTGGGTCAGTTCGGCGACTGCTACGGCGGACAGATAGCGGAGGAGTGTGTTGATCAGGGCCAGGACGACGATCGCGCCGGCGATCAGGCTAATCGAAGCCATCGTCGACCACGTACTGGGCGGGGCAAAGCCGAGAGGCCAGTGCGGCGGGGCGTTGGCTGGATCCAACTGATGACGCAACAGATCGATCGCCAAACCCGTGAGGCCCAGGCCGCTTAGGCTGATGGCCAGAAGGAGAACTTGGACCGTCAGCACGGCCAGGCAGGGCCGGCGATAGCGCCAACTCAGGCCGATCATTCGGCGAATGAGCAGCCGCGCCGGCAATTGAGAGGCTGGTGGTGCGGCAGCGTTCCCATCCGTGGGAGTGGGCTGTCGCTGTTGCGTGAGAGCAGTCCGTGCAATCATGAGGCAAACAGCGGTCGAGCGACGAGCAAGCTCTTGGGGTGGTTCCTGGAGACGTTTCCGTCGATCTCATCGCGGCAGGAAGCCCGATCGAGTGAAGGCGAGCCCAAAGAGCGTCGTGCACTGGGGGTGTTGGAGAAGTCCACGATAAGGAATCGGGGGATGCAGGTCAAGAAGAACGGGGGCGGATTCTAGTACGCCGAGGCCGAGAAGTCAGCCCCAGTCTCTTGGATCAACAGCGACCCGTCCTGGTCTGCAACTGACCAACTCCAGGTCGTCAGATGGACACCCTCTGTGACAGGATGTCGGGCAGGGGCAGCGGACGG
>JBDKTH010000701.1:0-10232 GCA_039680305.1 Thermoguttaceae bacterium
CACGGCGTAGACCGGGCCCCAACTGCCAGGCAGGGCATAACGAAACGTCAGCGGTGGCTGAACACCCGGCGGTGGGCAGACGTTCCACAGCAAGACCCGGCCGTCCTCCAATCCCGAGGCCACCACCTGGCCATCTGGCGAAAAGGCTAGCGAGTAGATCGCCCGCGGGCAGAGCGGGTCGACCGGGAAATTGGCCCAGCACGGAACCGGAATCAACTCCGCCCTGACGCCATGAGGCAGACCGGCGAGGAGCATGCCAGCCACGGCGAGCAGACCAAGGTGCCGCATGAGGATCGCCTCCATTGGGCCCTACGAAAAAGTCACCCCAATGGTAGGCATTCCCCGCAAGGAGGCAAATCAGGGAGATCCTGAGCTGCAAATGAAACCGGGCAGCAGGAGGCCTGCTGCCCGGAGAGCGTGTGTCTTCAGATCGAGCGGACTAACGCCGCGCGGGAGCCCGATGCGGCTGAGGCGACTGAGCGGTTCGGGCCACCGTCGAAACGCCGGCCGGCGCGACCACCTGGTCTCTCCGGGAGATCACCCGCGCCGAGGAGTCGAGGCCAAATTCGGCGTTCACGGTGGGGGTGGTCTGCGGGGCGCGTTGGGCGTAGGTCGGCGTGCGATAGCCCGCCTTGACGTAGCCTGGAGCCGGAGTGGCATAGGTTCGCCCCACATAGTTGCCGCAGCGGTCGCACGGATCGTGGCAATCGACCGGTTCGCTGCACTCGCCCCAATACCGTTCCCCGCATCCGCTGTCACAATCATTACATCCCAGGTGAACAACCCAATCAATCACCTTCAAGGGGATCACCAGGGGATTGCAGGACTTGTGGCACGGTCGAGCGCATGCGCAGGCATCGCAGGCGCCGCACCCGCCGCACGAATCGTAGGCAGCGACGGGCGCCGGCGCGGGGCCACCGCAGCCACAGTCGCCCCCATAGGCCAGGAGGCCAAAGCCGCTGCCAAACGCCAACACACTCAGGATTAGACTGACAAGGAGCAAGCGTTTCATGTTTTGTGTTCCTTCTGAAGAGATCCAAGGAATCTGGCCAGCGCGGCGCCCCATGCGGCCAATACCTGCCCGGCGGCGTCCACGCGGTCGAGGATCTACTACGGATATCGGCGGAAGAGCCGGAAGAATCGAGAAAAACGATACATTCGAAACAACAGACAAGCCCACCCTAGTCTGCGCAGATTCCGCCGACCCTCCAAATGGGGTGAAAAAACCGCCGATTCGGGAGAACCCTGGCAACAAAACCGGGTTGGATTTACAATAGAGCTTTTGACAGAAGCTGGGAGAAATATTACGTGGCGCCGAAACTTTCCACGATTGATGCGGCGATCCAGGCCATCGCGCGAGGCGAGGTGGTCATCGTCATGGACGCCGAAGACCGGGAAAACGAAGGGGATTTCGTCTGCGCGGCCGAGAAGGTCACCCCGGAGATCATCAACCTGATGATCACCTACGGCCGAGGCCTGACCTGCGTTCCGGTCCTGCCCGAAGTCTGCCAACGGCTTGAACTTACGCCGATGGTCGATCACAACACGGCCCCTCTGGCCACCAGCTTCACCGTTCCGGTGGATCATCGCTCCTGCCGCACGGGAATCACAGCCCAGGAACGGGCCTGCACGGTCCAGGCGATCGTCGATCCCAATAGCAAGACCAGCGACTTTGTCCGTCCCGGTCACATGTTCCCCCTGGAGGCCAAGGAGGGGGGCGTGCTGCGTCGGGCAGGACATACCGAAGCCGGCGTCGATCTGGCCCGCCTGGCAGGCCTGAAACCGGCCGGCGTGCTATGCGAAATCCTCAACGACCACGGCGACCGGGCAAGCCACACGGAACTCTACGCCCTGGCCGAGCGGCTGAAACTGGAGCTCATCTCGATCGAAGAGTTGATCCGCTATCGCCGCCGCAGCGAGAAACTGGTCTATCGGCTGGCCGACGCCTCGTTGCCCACCAAGTATGGGTGCAGCCGGTTGGTGGCCTATGGCGTGCGGTATGAGACCCAGCAGCCGATCGCCATCGTGTTCGGCGATCCGGCCAAGGCGGCGGCCCCGCTGGTCCGGCTCCACTCCTCGTGTTTCACCGGCGATTTGCTCGCCTCGCTCCGCTGCGATTGTGGCGATCAACTCCACTTGGCCATGGAGATGATCAGCCGCGAAGGAGCCGGCGTGCTGGTCTACTTGCCCCAGGAAGGCCGCGGCATCGGTCTGGTCGAAAAGATCAAGGCCTACAGTCTCCAGGACCAGGGCATGGACACGGTCGAGGCCAATCTGGCCCTCGGCCATCAGGTCGACAGCCGCGACTACGGCGTGGGAATCCAGATCCTCAAGGACCTCGGCCTGACCAACGTCCGTCTGCTGACCAACAACCCCAAGAAGACCGACGCCTTCATCTACGGCGGCTTCGACCTGCAAGTCGTGGATCAGGTGCCGATTCTCGCCCCGATCCACGAGGAAAGCCTCCGCTACCTGACCACCAAGCGGGACAAAATGGGCCACATCTTGCCGGAAAACCTCTCCACCGGCCGCGACTCCTGAGCGTCAGCAAGGAAGCAGGCAGCTCTCAGCAGTCAGCCAGGAAGCAATCAGCTCTCAGTCGTTAGCCATCAGCTGTCAGCGTCGTGTAACAACGCCGATTCTGAAAGCTGACTGCTGATGACTGACCGCTGAAAGCCGATCGCCCAAGGCCAGCCCCCCTCCACACGCGCAATCCCGCATAGCCGGAACGTGGCTGTCGTAGTTTGCGCCATCGCCCCAGCTTTTCGCACGCACGTTGCTTTTCTGCAACGTATATTTGTTGCGATTAGGCATCCTCGTGGAGCCACCGCACGGCCCCCGGGCGTTACAGACGGCAACCCTGTTACAAGCGATCCTCATGCGACCTGTCCGATCGGTCATCTTGCTGGGGAGTCTGACCTGCTTCCTCTGGAGTGCAGCCAGCACTTGGGCCGAATGCGGCCTTTTCTACGAGCTGGCGGTCCGGCCAAGCCGGGCTTCGGTCGAGGTCTCGATCCAGGGGCAAGAGGCCCGGTCCGCTGTGCCCCGCCTCCCGTCGCTGCTGAACCGGAAGACGTCTCCTATCGCCTTCCTCCGGCTGAGCCCGTTGGAAGAGCGCTTGTTCGCCGATGCGGCCGATGGCCGGTGGGACGGCCACTCGCTGTTGACCGCCTCTCTGGTGGCCAGCGGAGTGACCGATGGCCAAGTGCTGCGTCGCTATGAGGATCAGGTGACCGGGCTGATCGAGGAACTCCATCGCTCTGGAGCCGTCGAGGGCACGCCGCGCCAGAAGGCCCAGGCGGCGCTCGAATTCCTCCACCGGCGCGTGCTGGTGGGCGGCTATCAGCTCGATGCCACCGATCTGACCTTGGTCTTGGAGCAGGGGCGATTCAACTGCGTCAGCGCATCGGTCCTGTTTAACTGCCTGACGGCTCCGTTCGGGCTCGTCACGCGTGGGCTGGAAATCCCCGGGCACGCGATGAGCCGGCTCGTTCTGGCCGACGGTACCCTGGACGTCGAGACGACCTGCCCCGAATGGTTCCGCCTGTTGAACAACCCGAAAAAGCAGGCCGAACTGGTCGAGAAGCGCCTCGGGTTCCGACCGAGGGACGAGGCCGCGCCGCGCGAGGTCTCCGACGTCGAACTGGTGGCCACGATCTACTACAACCGCGGCGTGGACCTGTTGGCCCAGAAGCAGTTCGCCGAGGCCGTGGCCGCCAATGCCAAAGCGTTGGAACTCGATCCGTCGAGCACGACCGCCCGCGGCAATCTGTTGGCCACCATGAACAACTGGGCGATCGACCTCGGCTCGCAAGGCCGGTACGCCGAAGCGGCCGAACTGCTGCGTCAGGGGCTGGCGATCGACTCGGGCTACGAGACGTTCAAGGCGAATTTCACCCATGTCCATTATCAATGGGTTGAAGAACTCTGCCGCGACGGCGAGTACCGCCGGGCATTGGACCTCCTGACCGCCGGGGCCGCGACCGTGTCGGGCGAGCCCTACTTCGTCAAAGGGAAGCTCGAGGTCTACCGGCGTTGGGTCCGGCAGTGCTTCCAGGCCAACGAACCCGAGCGGGCCTTTGCCCTGTTGGACGAGGCGAAGCGGGTCTTGGGAGCGGGCCGCGAGGTGCTCGGCGCGGAAGCCACGGAGCTGACCTACCGGGCGTCGGCGCTCCTGGAGGAGGGGCGGTTTGCCGAGGCCGTGGCCCTCTTCGACCAGGGGCTGATCCGCCAGCCCGATTCGGTCGTTTTGCAGCAGCATCGTCAGGCCACCTTGGCCCGCTGGGCGCAACAATCGGGACAACCGGCCGGGGCCCCCGAACGCAACATTTGACCGGCGGCAATTTCTGACCTAAAGTTCCTTTCGTCGGGCCCTATCTTGTCCCCGACACACGACGGGGCACTCGTCTGAACCTGTCTAGGTATTTCTGCCGCTGATGGCGTAAGAAGGGGACGGGAATCTCTTTCCAACGATCCGTATCGAGAGAGTTTCCCACCCCCTTGTTTCGCGCCCATGTCATGTGAGGAGCCACATCGATGAGCACCCTGACCCACGAGCCGCAACCGTGCGAGGCTGTCCCGGTCCAGGCTTCGCCGGAAGACGAAGTCCATGCCCAAGTCTGGGGGCTGTTGGGCGCCTTGTACCCGCGTGGTGACTTGGTGGAACGCCGGGGTGATCAACGCTATCCCTATCCCTATCTGGTCTACCTCACGCCAGTCGACGACGACGGGCTCACGGCGGCCGGCGAACCGATCGTGGTCGTCGGGAAGCATCTCTCCGAGCGGGGGCTGGGGTTCTATCATCCCAAACCGCTGCCGCATCGGCGGATGATCGTCTCGCTCGAGGCGGCAGGCGGACGACGCATGCACTTCCTGATCGACCTGACCTGGTGCCGCTTCACGCGTCACGGCTGGTACGAGAGTGGCGGCCACTTCCTCCAGGCCGTCCCTGCACCCCAGGCCGTCGAAGAGGCTTGAGCCGTATCGAGGGGTGTCTTGGTGTGCCGCTGCTTGCCTTCCGGGCAAGCCGTGTTCCCAATGCTCCAAGCCGAGCGAAACACAGCCACTGCTTGCCTGGAAGGCAAGCAGTGGCACACCGATGGTCTCCTGGGCAACTACCACTTGCCCCCTCTTCCAGAGCCCCGCTACAGGATTGTCGCGGCGGAACAAACCTCATGCTCGGTGTAGTCGCCCGCCGATAATCACCAACGAGTGGGGAACGTCCGTCAACGCTTGCGCCGGTGCGCAATAAGGGCAAGGCCATGCTAGTCATCGTCAGCGACCTCCATCTGACCGACGGGACGACCGGCATGACCGTGTCGCCGGGGGCGTTCCACATCTTTGCCGAGCGGTTGCAGGAATTGGCCCAGACGGCCTCCTGGCGGGGCGACGGATCGTACCGCCCGATCGACCAGATCGATCTGGTCCTCTTGGGCGATGTGTTGGATGTGATTCGCTCGACCCAATGGAACTCGCAGCAGAGCATCCGCCCCTGGAGTGGCACGGATGCACCCGAGTTCGCCGCCCAGATCAGCCAGATCACCGAGTCCATTCTCGTCAACAACGAGGAATCCCTGGCCCTGCTGCGCAGCCTGAACGGCGAGCAATCGATCCGCGTGACGCCCGCCTTGCGCAACGGCCGGCCGGCCGCCGGCCCCACGCAGCCCGTCCCGGTGCGGATCCACTACATGACGGGCAACCACGACTGGTTCTTCCATCTTCCCGGCGCCCCGTGGAACGCGATCCGGCGGCAGATCGTCGAACAGATGGGACTGGCCAGTCCCGCCGACCAGCCGTTCCCGCACGATATCAACGAGAACGACGAGCTTTTGCAGGCGATGCGTCGCCACAAGGTGACCGCGCGCCACGGCGACCAGTTCGATCCGTTCAACTTCGAGGGCGATCGCGACACCAGCAGCCTCGGCGACGTGATCGTCATCGAGCTGTTGAACCGTTTTTCCGTGGAAGTCGAGAAGCAACTGGGCGAAGAGCTGCCCGTGTCCACGGTGCTCGGTCTGCGCGAGTTGGACAACGTCCGGCCGTTGCTCCTGGTTCCCGTGTGGATCGACGGCCTGTTGGAGCGGACCTGCATTCTCCCGGCGATCCGGAAGCGGGTGAAGAACGTCTGGGATCGGATCGTCGACGACTTCCTGGCGATCGACTTCGTGCGCCAGCGCGACTCCTGGAGCCCCAACGACCTGGTTGACGGCTTGCAGCGGGCCTTGAAGTTCAGCAAGCGGTTGTCGATCGGTTGGGCCAGTGCGACCCTCGCGTGGCTCAACAGCATCCGCGGCTCCACGACGAGTTCCTACGCGGCAATGGCCATGAGCGAGCCGGATTTCCGCAATCGCCGCTCGAAACACATCGTCTACGGGCACACCCACGCGGTCGAGAGCGTGCCGCTTGACGCCAGTTATGCCGAAGGGTACGTGCTCAACCAGATGTACTTCAACTCGGGTACCTGGCGCCGGGTGCACCGCCAGACCCACCTGGCGCCGAACGAACACGAGTTCATTGCCGACGACGCGATGACCTATCTGGCCTTTTTCCAGTCGGACGAGCGCCGCGGCCGGCCGTATGAAACCTGGTCGGGAACTCTCGGGTTCAGCCCATCGGAGGTTCCAATCCATCGCATCGATCCGGGAAGACCGCATGCCACAGGCGAACCGCTTTCGGCATCAAGCCTACACGGACACGCCCCCCACTTCACCGCCGCGTCGCGTGCAGCCGGGCGCGTACCCGCCAGCCGGCAGTGACGACTTCCGTCGCCGCATGCAGGAGGTGGGCGACGCGCTCCGCGCCGCCGGGGTCGTGGCGATCTACCTGGCCCACGGGACCTTCGTCGGCAGCGACACGCTCGGGATCGTCAGCGAACTGGCCCGCGTGTTCCCCTCGGCCGATCAACCCTTGCGCCGCCTGATCCGCCGGCTGATCGACCGCCTGACCGGCGAGTTGAGCAACTACACGGAAAGCTACGCCCGGCTGTTCGCCGCCGCGCTGCACCGCCCCGGACAGCCGCGGATCCCCGTGCGTCTGTTCCACTGGTCCAGCGAGAACCATCATCTTGGCCGGGCCGACGGGGCCGTGCGCCTGCTCAACGAGCTGACCTCGCTCGAACTGGCCGCGGGCCAGCGCGTGCTCCTCTGGGGACACAGTCACGCGGGCAACGTCTTTGCCCTGGCCACCAACCTCCTCGGCGGCGGGCGCGAGGCGATCGACGAGTTCTTCACCGCGGCGGAGATCTACTACCGCTGGCCGATCGTCGGCTGCGTCGACATCCCCGTCTGGGAACGCGTGCGCACGCTGCTCGAACAAGAAAAGCTCTCGGCGGCCACGCTCCCGCTGGACATCGCCACCTTTGGCACGCCGGTCCGCTACGGCTGGGAATCGGCCGGCTACGGCAACCTGCTGCACTTCATCCACCGCCGGCCGGCCCAAGGGCTGCCCGAGTATCGGGCGGCCTTCCCGCCCCGGCTGTTCGACGTGCTGGCCGCCACCGAGGGCGACTACGTGCAACAACTGGGGATCGCCGGCACGAACGTCATGCCGAGCATCCTGGCTTGGCGTGCCTGGTTGGCCGACAACCGCCTCGGCCGACTCCTCCAACCCCATCCGGCCGAAGAGAACCTGCTGGCCCGTTTCCAGGCCGGCACGATCGTTCCTGAAGAGGGCACGACCCTCCTGGTCGACTACGGCCATCCGCACCACAGCATCACCAAGCACCACGCCGGCCACGCCGTCTACACGCAGAAGCAGTGGCTTCTGTTCCACGCCGAGGAAGTCGCCCGGCAGTTCTACCAGCGTCGCGCCCAGGGGGCCGCATAAGGGAGTGGGGAGTGGTGGGAACCGCGAAGCGGTTGGGTGGCATGCCGTCACGGAGCGCAGCGACGGGTCGGCATGCTCTGTCTCTCACGAACATGCCGGGCGCGCGGCTGCGCCGCGTGACGGCATGCCACCCAACGCAAGGCATCGTTCCTGCGACCGGGGATGCGTCTCCCAGGTCAGACGAACTGTGCAAATCGCAGATTCTCTGTCTATTGGCAATCCCGACGCGGCCAGCCTAGACTGACCATGATGGCCGTAAGGGCCGGCCCCGAGTCGGGCCGCCCCGGCTCGGAATTGGTTGTCTTTGTGACAGGAGAAACCCGGTGCAGAAGCTCACTCGACGTTCGTTCGCCAAGCTCTGCGGCGCGGCGGCCGCCGCCAATGGTCTGTTTGGAAGCCGCGTCTTTGCCGCACCCTCGACGCCGGCGCCGGCGTTCAAGCGGGACGTGCTGGGCAAAGTCGCCCCGCGACCGTCCAAGACGATTGCCGCCTCGCCCCTGTCGGTCGGCTTTGAAACGCTCGACCGCAAAATGTTCCTTCCGGAACGGACCTACACCTGGCTCGGCCAGTTGGGCGTCAAATGGGCCCGCTGCCAGACCGGTTGGGCTCGCACCGAGCAGGCCAAAGGCGTTTTTGACTTCGCCTGGCTCGACGGAGTGGTCGACGCGCTGCGCGACGTCGGCGTGCAGCCCTGGTTCAACCTGGGCTATGGCAACCGGCTCTACACGCCCGACGCTCCCGACGCCTCGGCCGTTGGCTGGGTTCCCTCAAACAGCGACGACGCCCAAGCCGCCTGGCTCCGCTACACAGGCCAGATCGCCGAACACTTCCGCGATCGGGTCAAGCATTGGGAGATCTGGAACGAGCCGAATATCCGCAACTTCTGGAAGCCTACCGAACCAATGCCGGAAGGCTACGTCGAGCTGGTCAAACGCACCGCCCCCGAGATCCGCAAGCGGATCCCCGACGCCGTGATCATCGGTGGGGCGTTTGCCGGGATGCCGCTCAAGTATTTCCAGCAGTGCATGGAGTTGGGCCTTGGCGAGTATGTCGACAAGATCTCCTATCATCCCTATCGACCGATCCCCGAGGCCAAGTACGAGGACGAGGTCCGCGCGTGGCGCGAAGTGCTGGCCAAGTACAAGCCGGGCCTCCAGCTCTGGCAGGGCGAGAACGGCTGCCCGTCGGAGCCGGGCGGCAGCGGCGCGTTGGCCAATCTGAAGTGGACCGAAGCGACCCAGGCCCGCTGGCTCATGCGGCGGATCCTCAACGACCTGCGGTTGGGGATCGAAGTGACGTCCTACTTCCATACCGTCGACATGGTCAACTACAACTGGGGCAGCGGACCGAGCGGCAAGACCAACTTCAAAGGTCTCCTGCGCGGCACCGACTATACGCCCAAGCCGGCCTATTTCGCCTACCAGTGCCTCGCCGCGTTGTTTGACGCGCAGACCACGCGGGCCGAGCAGACGCTGAGCTTCGCCCCGGCAGCTGGCGATGCTCAACCGCTGGACCGGGCCAAGCTCGCCAGTGCCAGCTTCTGCCGCAACGGGTATGCCCTATGCGCCTACTGGTGGCCTTCGAAGCTGCCCGAGGATTTTGCCGCGCGGTCGATCCGCCTGACGGTGAAGGGCGCAAAGCTCGACCAGCCCGTGCTCATCGACCCGCTGACCAGCGAGATCTGCCGCATCGAGGGCGCCCGGCAAGGCGATACCTGGACCTTCGCCGAGCTCCCCCTGGTCGATTACCCGCTGCTCCTGACCGACCGTGCGCTCGGCTGACGTCACGCGGGTTCGCTACCAAGACTCCGAGCCGGGGCGTGCCGCCCCGGAAATCGGGCCGACACGGCCCTGACAGGGCGGTGTGAGACTCCATCGTCCACCATGCGTCACTGCTTGTCTTCCGGCAAGCAGTGACGCATGTGATGTGGCGACTTGTTATCCCGAGTTCAGAGCTGTTTCAAGAGAGCCTTGGCCTTTTCCACTCGCGTCCCGGGGGCCTTTTGGATCTCGGCCAGCCCTTTTTCGAGGATCTCGCCCTTCTGGGCATCCTCTTGCTTGACCCGTTCGATCAGCTGCGGATAGCCGGTGACCTCGCTGCCCAGCGGTCCGCCATTGGCATACTGCTGGAGCAACTGCTTGGCCTGTTCGACGGCCGCCGGGGGCTTGTCGGGCTTGTAGGATTCAATCTTGATGCCGCTGGGGTTGCAGCCGGCCACGACGGCCAGTGCCAGGAGTAGAACGCGCAGCGTCTGCCATGTCCGAGCCATCTGGTGCTCCTTCAAGGAAATGCGTTGGATCGTTGTCGCTTCGCCAGGCCTCAGAACTCGCCGACCGGATTGCCGTCATCGCGAGCCCCAAGACGCTGGATGGTCGTCAGGTTGATGGTGCTGCTGATGAAGCGGACCG